>JALYTE010000334.1 GCA_030854435.1 Acidobacteriota bacterium
TTCGGCTCCCGAAGAAGGAGGCCGAGTTTCGGGCCTGTGTCGCGGGTCGAGAGATCAACGCCGTCAGGCGCCGAGCCAAGTACATTTTGATTCATCTCAGTGGCGATCATCTTCTCCTCGTTCATCAAAAGATTTCCGGCCGGCTACTGGTGGGCAGATGGAATCGCACGACGACAGGGCAGCCCCACAGCCAGTGGCAACCCGCCGTCTCCAGCGACACCGCGCCGTCCAGGGGCCGCTTTCTCCATTTGGTTTTCGAGTTGGACAACGGCGAGCAGCTGGGGCTCTCGGATTTACGAAAATTCGCCAAGGTGCTCTGCGGCCCGGAGCAGGCGATCCTCAGTCTGCCCGAAATCCTGAATCTGGGACCCGAACCGCTCGCGCCACAGTTTACGTTTCGGCAATTCCAGCGGCTATTCACCAGCAAAAGGGGAACTCTCAAGCAAGTTCTTATGGATCCCGTTTTCATCGCCGGGATTGGTAATTTATACTCGGACGAGATCTTGTATGCCGCCGGCATGCACCCGCTAAGCCGCGTCGAGCACCTGCAAAGCCGCCAATTGCAAGTTCTATACCGCAGTATCAGGACAGTACTACGGAGAGCCGTAAGATTGGGTGCGACTGGTTCCCCTGGCCCTGACGGATCCAAGCAGGGCTACGACAGAGTCATATCGGTGTACGGCCGTGAGGGCCAGAAGTGCCCGCGAGGACACGTCATCGAGCGGATCAAGATCGGTGGCCGCTCAGCTCATTTTTGCCAGGTGGAGCAGAGTCGATTTTAGCTACTGCCGAATTTCGCAAAAAAGCCCGGGTGTTAATACAGAACCCCGCCAGTCATGGCCATCAGCGCTGTCTGACCGATGGTCGTCGCGAAGAAGGAGCACTCAGTCTTCATGACAACTGCTTGCGGATTACGCTCCGCGTCGAATATGCCCCGCGAGGCCTTCAAAGGTGCTTTCTCCGATCTTCGACGGCCCGAAGCCATCGTCCGTTCAGTCGCTAACCTGACCGCTCTTTTCGCGCTTGAGCCCTTTCATCATGATCAGCAGCATCACGAGCGGAGTCTTGGCCACAATAGCGTGGTTCAGGTATGGCGGCATGTGCGCAAAGGCTCCCGCTTTCACTGCCTGGGTATCTGCCCCGAGAGTAAGATCGGCCTCGCCTTCGAGGAAATAGAGCGCTGCGGGCATCGGTGCGGTGTGTGCTGAAAGCTCGTGCCCGGCAGAAAAGCCGAACAGAACCACTTTCACATCGTTGTCATCGTAGAGTGTCCGGCTGAGGATTCCACGCTGTGGAATATCAATTTCTTTGATGAGCTCGGCTGTCACGAAATAGGCTGGATTCACGATGATGTTTCCCTTCAGCCGCCCAAAATGGGCGAGTCGGCAAATCCGGTTGAACGCCCTTTCTGATATTAATTATCGTCATCTGCCGGTTCAAAAGCGCAATGCTTGGTCCGGTCTACTTCCCAAAAGCCACGTCCGGGTTCCGACGGGTAGTCGCCGATACAACCGCCGCCAACTGGAGTATACGCCAGGTGCCGATGACGACGGGGACCGTCGAAATGGTCAAGTCGTCGATCACATCCGACCGGCCGTCCAACATTATGATGGCAAACACGCAGCGAATCTGCCGTCGTTGGCAGTCTGCTCGGCCGGTCAAGCTCGTTTGGCATCTCCGCGCCGGGAGGGCGTCCGCACCTGCTCAGCAATCCAGATTTCCATTCGTTTCGCAAGCTGACTCAGCGGGGTCTCCAGCGCGTCGGCAATTTGCCACAGCCGGCCCACCGTCGGGTTGATGATCCCTCTCTCGACCCGGCTGATGGATGTTCGGTCGAACCCGCGCTCGCCGCTGAGGCGCTCCTGAGAGTGGCCCGCCCGCTCACGGAATTCACGCACAACCGCCCCGATAGCTCTCATCTTCAGATCGGTCGGTTGGATCTGCTTCGTGCGCCGTTGCATCAGCAGATCCGATGGTGCTACGTTGAAGCGTATAAGCCAACGGCATATACGCCTCATTTGCATGGCGCGAATGGCGCGCGAGTGCGGCGAGAACTGGAGCAGAATGTCGCCAGATCCCAGTCGGATGTTGTATTCTTGAGAACCGAGTGGACAAGCCGCATCTCCCACTAGCCAACAATGGCTGTGGCGGGGCCAGAGTCCGCGGCACCTCCCAGCTTTTGAGAATCACGATGAACCGTCATGCCAAACCCGGGAAGGCTGAGGCCGATCTGGGTCGACAATCAAAGCAACTCGCACAGGATGAATGCGGACTGGTTGCCCCGGACCGCCTGGCATAGACCATTACGGAGTTCGTTGAGTGGCGAGCATTTTCCTATTGGCTTCGTCTGATCGTCGAGACCAAAGGGTTCGTTCCTGACGTGATGATCACCACTCTTCAAGAGCGCTGCCCGGGCTTTCTGGAATACGCAGCCGCTTATGCCAAGGAGCATCATGGGGAGACCGAGTTCCTCTGGCTTCGCTTTCTCGAGTGGACCGACGAAAGGCTATTTCACGTTTCTATAGCCGAGGGCTGGCGGCACGCGCTTGGCTACTACGCGACTCGCGATCGTGGCCCACGGGCGCACGCTCGGCGGCGTCCCGGTTGGGAGCGGGCAGGGATTCAAGTGGAGCGCGGGTAGTGGAGCCAGCCTTCTATTTGCCAATGGTGACAACAACACGAAGTACCATGTAACGCTCGACTTCACGCAGCCGTTGCTCGACAAACTCGGCGTGGTGGTTCCGATGAGCGACTGCCGGAAGATGTACATGGTCTTCGCGCCGCGATTCGAAAGCGTCGAGCAAGACCTCCAAGACGGATGCTTCCTCACCGCCGATGTGGGCACCTCCGATACGACGTGGACGGTCGACGACACTTCGAAGCTCAGCGGAGGCCGGTACTTCATCGGCACTCCAACATTGGAGGAGCGCATCCAACTGCTGTCCGTGATCTCGGCAACGCAGATCAACGTGGCTCGCGGTTTCGAAGCATCGACGCCCGGCGCGTGGTCGGCGGGAACGCGCCTCATGAAGCTATCTCCTCTCTCCGGCTTCAACGGCGACGTCGAATGGGGATGCGCGATCTCGAATATCACGGTTACCGGCGACGGCAGCCTGAAGGTCGGCGGCGGGTCGGATCGGATCGAGGAAGCGGACCCGCGCTGCAAGTACACCGGCTTCTGGGAAGAGTACAAGTACGCGGGTGGCTTCCCATCGCAGTGGTGGAGCAGCGGCCACGCGAAGCGGTGCGCGCCCTCCAGTGTGCTGGACGTCTGCAAGGTGGTCCTGCGGTACTCGTACTCGCGGACGCACGACCTCTACCTCGGATCGTTCGTTAACACGGACTGCGGAAAGGTCAGCGTCTCGGTTGATGGTGTCGCGACCACGCATGATCTCTACCTGAACGAGTACGGTGGGGCCACGGCGAATCTGAAGGTGCGCGGCAGTGTCGCGGCAGGCAACCATACAGTCGAGATCACCGCGCTGTTTGACAAGAATGCCGCGAGCACCGGGTACTACTTCTATTTCGATTACCTCTGGCCGCTCGAACCGCAGGATGTTCCGGACGCGCCGCAGATCTACACCGACGTGTCGCTCGCCATGGACTTCGACACCGACCACGGCTACAAGAAGCCCCCGGCCTGGCATCTCTGGCAACTCCAGAAGCTCGGCTTCAAGGGTCATGCCGATGTATACATCGGCGTCTTCTGGAACAACAAGCGGCGGCGCATAAACGCCACCTACCCGTACGCCACAGTGGTCTTCTCCGGCACGCCCGTCGCTGGCGACGTGGTCTCGTTCTCGATTGGCGGGACTACGGTCAATCACGCCATCGGGTACGGCGAGACGTTGCAGAGGATTGTCTCCGACATGCGCGCGATCATCAACGGCCTGTTCTCCGGCGGGTGGGGCGGACGACGGCTTCGGATCGAGCACGACATTGCGCATCCAATCGAAAGCCCCTTCGTGGACGTACACCGGGGTCGCGGTGAGCGCGCCGAACTCGGTTACGCTAACACTCACCAACAACCTGGGTGCGGCGGGTGTCGAGGGCGACTGGGAAATGATCGACGCCGTCTCGCCAGTCATGACCGAGGGCGCGCGGAAGTGGATTCGCGACCTGGCCACCGAGTTCCAGGTTGCGGCGATCAAGGCGTCGTTCGCGTTCTCGATGGAGTGCTACCTCCCTCCGGCTGCGATGCGCGCCAAGTATCTCTCCTACTCGGGCGGCGTCGTGTCGCCAGGCCTGGACGTGGACCTTGGTGTCCCCTCGCACCAGATGCACTTCGGCATGCGCGTCCGGACCTACGTGCGCCAGATGTACAAGGAGTGTGCCGACCAGCTCGAGGCCGCGGGCCTGCAGGTGGTGCTCCAGTTCGGTGAGACGCAGTGGTGGTATTTCGACAACAAGCAGCAGGACGCGAACGGCGGGATGCCCTACTACGACCAGCAGACCATCAGCGACTTCGCCGGAGCCAAAGGCCACCAGATCTGGCCGTTCCGCGCGAACACGGAGGATCCGGCTGGCGACCCGGCGCACCCCAACGAAACCGCCGACTTCCTGCGCGACCGCCTCTGGGCCTACTGCCAGGATGTGATCACGTACGTCCGCTCGTACCACCCGACCGCCGTGTTCGAGTACCTGTGGCCTCTCGACGCAAACCAGGGCGCGCCGAAGCCCAGCGCGAAGTTCCGCGCGCTCAACTTCTATGTGAACCTGCCGAGCCAATGGAAGAACTCCTCGTACGGGATCAAGTATTTCCGTTGTGAGGGCTTCGACTACGACGTTTGGCAGAAGAACTCGAACCTGATGAAGCAGGCCATTACATTCGCGACAATGGCGTTCGGCCGACCGGCTTCGGAATGCATGTTCCTCAGCGGGCTGTACGGCCCTCCGGACCCGCCGATGGCGCAGGCGTACGGGCTGTGGCTCTCGCTGAAGCTTTACTCGTTTTGTTACTGGGCCTTCGATCAGTTCTGTCTGAACTCCCGTCCTGTCCCGCTGGAAATCGCGGGGCAGATGCAGGTGACCGGCGCGACATACTACAAACCTCTGGCCGCGCGTGCGATGGAGGCCGTGATCGCGGTACCGGTGGGAGCGGCGGCCGGCGGCGCGCTCAATCGCTTCGAAGCGAACACGAGGAAGTGCAATGGCTAACTATCCGACCGCGATGGACGGGCCGTCCACGCTTTACTCGCCGGTCGATGCGTTCTCGACCAAGCCTCTCGAAACGACGGCGACCGCAGCCATTGGCGCGGGGGACTCCACCATCAGCGTGGATTCTGCAGTGGGAGGCTTCGCGGCTGCGTACGGCGTCCTCACCATTGACGACGAGTTGATTGTCTATACCGCAAAGACCGGAGTGCAGTTCACCGGATGCCAGCGCGGGGCATTCGGCACGACCGCCGCCGCGCACGCGAGCGGCGTCGCGGTGACGGCCAACATGGTTTCTGGCTTCATCACGGCGCTCCAGTCGGCGGTGCTGGCAATCGAGAACGAACTCGGAACCGCTGCGGCGCGCAATTATGTTCTGAAGAATGGCGCGGTCACGATCACTGGTCTGAAAACGCTCCAGGACGGCGCGGAGTTCGGCACCGGGAACAAAGCGGCGACCGGTCTAGTGCGGCTGCCCAACCTCGGCGCGGTCAAGTGGCGCAAGGCCGACAACTCCGGCGATCTCGGGATGGCACTGAACGCCAGCGACCACGTGGCGATGGACGCCATCATAGACTTCGCGGCGGGCCAGACGTTCGGCGCGTTCTCGTACCCGGATGCCACGACCACCAGCAAGGGCATCGTCCAGATCGACCCGGTGGGCGGGATCGCGGTCGCGGCAGGGGTGCTTTCGTTGGCGGCGACCGGCGTGGTCGCAGGAACATACCCGAAGGTCACCGTGGACGCCAAGGGGCGCGTGACGGGCGCGACAACGTTGGTTTCGGGCGACCTTCCGGCGCATACCCATGTGGCCACCGACATCGTTAGCGGATCGTTGCCGTTCACGATCCAGAAGGCGGGAACGGCAATCGGGACGCGGCGCGCGTTGAACCTGATCGAGGGGGCGAACGTGACGTTGACGGTCGCGGACGACTCGGGCAACGACCGCGTGAGCGTCACCGTCGCGGCGGCTGGCACAGCCACCCACAACCTGCTCTCGGCGACGCACGCCGACACGGTGGTTGCCGCGCCGGTCCTGGGCGATCTGATCGCGGCAAACTGGACGCCAGCCTGGGCCAAAGTCGCGGGCAACACCTCGACCACGAGGAACTTCCTGCGCCAGACCGGGACCGGATCGGCGTCTGCGCTTCCAGCGTGGGACACGCTTCTGGCCGGCGACCTTCCAACCCACACCCATGCGGAGTCGGACGTGACCAATCTGACGACGGATCTGACGAACCGTCCGGTGAAAGGCGGTGCGTGGGCCAACTCGAAAACGGCGGTCATCAACTCCTCGGGTCAACTGGATGGCGCGGCCGGAACCGCGACGGACTGCGTGCTCGTGAATGGGACGAGCGCCGCCAAAGCGAATGCCGTTCATACGCACACCGAATCGGACGTTACGAACCTCACCACGGACCTCGCCAGCCTGACACTTGCGAAGCAGGCTATACGGTTTCCGATGACAGCACCACTCACGTGGTCACTAGCGGACACGGCGTACCTGATCCCGATCTTCAACGGCGGGTGCCCGTGGCCGCTCGAGTTTCTTGCGGCGCGCGGGACCGGGACGCCACTTGTAAACCTCTGGGCGTTTGACCACTTCTGTCTGCTGTCGTGGCCCCTACCCATGCCGAAGCCGGAATCATCGGCACAGGTGCATTAGCCTAGGGCCCACTCGACGGCACCTGATATCGACGCCTGGTTCCACGCCTGCCGTGCAACTTGCGGCCGGAATGGTCGTTTCGGTCAATTGCTGCCCGATCCGCAGCGATAACTAAGCCGGAGGGTCGCCGGACCGGTCCGCGAGCATTCTGCGCCAGGCCTCCAGCAGCCGCTCTCTGACTTCGTGACCCAACGGCGCAGGAAGCTCTGCCGGTTTGTATTGCCGACAGAGGTCAACAGTCTTCCGCAGACTCTCCGTGAACTCGATACAGGGGCTACATCCTGCAATATGCTCCTTAATTTGTTCGCAGGTTTCAGGCGGCAACTCCAAATCGAGGTATTCGGACAGAAGTGCGAACACTTTTTCGCATTTTTCATCGTGCTGGTGCGGTTCCATGCTTCCCTCCTGTTCCCTGCCCATCGGCGCGCAAATACTCATCGAGCGTCTTGCGAACAGCCAGCCGCGCGCGATGCAGGCGCGTTCGGACCACGTCCTCGCTCAGATCGAGGATGCGCGCGGTTTCCTCAGTAGAGAGTTCTTCCATATCTCTCAGCAGGATCACGGCTCGGTAGGTCTCGGGCAGTTCCCGAATCGACTTTTCGAGCAATCCGCGCATCTCCGACTGCAGCGCCTGCGCGTCCGGCAGCGCTGACCAGTCGGCGATCTCGATCCGAACCGCGTCTCCGTTTCCGGCCTTCACCGGCATGAACTCGTCGAGCGAGAGTTCCCGGGCCGGAGCGAACTGGCTCTTACGGCGCTTCATCAGACATTCGTTTCTCGCGATGCGAAAGACCCAGGACTTCACTCTGTCCGGTTCCCTCAGCCGTTCTGAGCTTTCAAAAACCCGGAGCAATGTTTCCTGCGCCACTTCCTCAGCGTCCTCGCGGTGCCCGCACATCAGCCAGGTGTAGTGATAGATTTTGGCCCGGAAGTATTCGACAAAGTGCTCGAAGGCTTCAGGTTGTCCCGAAATCAGCTGCCGCGCGAGTTCCGATTCGTATTCCCGGTTGGGGCTTTCCACTGACTCTGATTCTATCGGTCGGAGCCAGGTTCGCCACTTTTCCTGTCTGTCGGCACTGGAGATGCAGCCGCAAGCCCGACGTGACAGGCCCCGAGATTATTTTTATACGGCACGATCTCTGTCACGCCGGGCAGCCGATTTGCATCTCTGCAATCGAAGCCAATGAAGAAAGCCGTCATCACCCTGCTGTTTTCCGCCTTCGGGGCGGCGGCGCAGGAACCCATCTCTCTGCAGGACGCGGTTCGGCTCGCCCTCGGACGAAACCAATCTATAGCCGCATCTGGCGCCGCGAAGAAAGCATCGGAATCCCGGATTTCCGAGGCCCGCGGCGGGTTACTGCCAAAGGTGGAATACGCGGAGTCGTGGACCCGGAGCGACA
>JALYTE010000348.1 GCA_030854435.1 Acidobacteriota bacterium
CCATAGTTGCGCCGTGAGGAACGCGCGTAACAAGGATCGTAGTGTTTAGTCATTACGCTCTCGAAGAGGTACTCGACCTGGCCTGATCGAGCCAACGCGGTCCATTCCGCCAGCACCTCGTTGCCGACCATGGCTTTGAGCGGCACGAGCCTGCCGACCATCGCAATCGGATCTGCCGCGAAGTGCGGATAGTCCTCGCGCCAAAGCTTGACCCGCTCGCTCATCGCTGCAACCAGGTTCACAACCGGCGCGGCGTGCATGTTGTCGTAGAGCGCCTGCGGCAACTGAAGGTTTCCGATTTTCTTGCTCTCGGCTTCGAGCCAGATCGTGCGCCGTGCATCAAAGCAGCGCAGCGTGTCGAGCAGTTGCGTATCGAAGAACTTTTGCGTGGGCTGGGCTTCGCCAGGGAGATCGCCGAGCAGCGAGCCGCGGTGGCGCGCCAAGGCTTCGAGGTCGAGAACCTGATGGCCCTGGCGCGCGAGTTCGTGAAGAACTCGTGTCTTGCCGCACCCCGTCGGGCCGCACAGCACCCGGTAAGAGAACGACCTCGGTAGAGACTCGAGGCCGGCGCGCACCCACCGCCGATAGTTCTTCCAACCGCCAACGAGCACGTCGACCTCGAAGCCGATCGTGCGCAGGCTATCTGCCCACAACCGACTGCGTTTGCCTCCCCGGAAACAGTACACGAGGAAACGGTCGTCCGGCCTGTACTTCGAGATCAGCGGCCTGAGCTGCGCCGCGATGTTCTTCAGCGAGTATTCGACGCCGATCAGATAAGCGGCGTGCTTGTCGGTCTTGTGGGCCGTGCCGACCTCGGCATATTCGCCGTCATCGACCACCGGCAAGTTCACCGCCCCGGGAATGTGGTCTTCGTCGTACTCGTGTGGCGATCGGGCGTCGATCACCAGGGCGTAGGAAGAAAATTCGTTCACCTCGAGCTGATGCGGATGAACCAGCGCCGCGGCTGTCTCGAGGACGGACGAGGAGGAGGAAGCGTCGACGGGGGATGCTGAATTTTTGTCGGAATTCATCGTGCGAGTCGTAAGACTTTGGGGCTAGAGTGATCTTACGGTGCCGCTGAAAAGTTTCTGGTTCAAACCGCCGCACGATGGCGATGGCCGGAAACGGCAGCCCCGCAGCGAGCCGAACGGTGATCCAGTTCTGCCGCGGCTGGCCGGGCGACACCGCTTGTAGCTTCGATTCCATGAAACCAATTTCGCGCCGGATTGATGGCCGGCCAGTCGAGAACGCTTGGACGACAACCAGTCCGGACGGACAGCTCACGTTTACGCTGCGCTGGTGCAGCGACGGCGTTTACGCGGTGCGTGTTCAGCTCAATCCCGCCGGCGGAAAAGTCGTTCAGTGCGTCTTGTTTTCGGACGAAGCCGGCTTTCTCCGCTGGTGCGACGCCGATAGCGCGAAATTCAATTATCCGTTGGTTTGCAGCAATGTCAGGAGAAGAGGTTGTGAGTTCTTTGCTCGAGCCGCCCAGGACGCTCAAGTCGGTCTGCAGCGCCCCTGAATATTTTCGGAAGGTCAGTGAGGTCGTCGAGCGTATCGGTTCGAGCTGTGACGAAATGGAACTCGTCCGTCTGCTACGGCAAGGTTCGATGCGGGTCGGCGCAGACGATTCCTTCTTCGTCAGCTTCATGCGCGAAGACGCGTCATTCGAATCGCACCGGATCCCGGTAGCTTGTAATCCGTTATGGAGTCTCGGGTATGAGCATGCAGCATGCTACGCCAACGACCCCTGGCTGGCCTACGCGGCGCGCTGTTCAGAGCCGATCCGCGGAAGCGAATTCACGTTCCTGACCGATCGCGAACGAACGGTGGTGCAGCTCGCCGAGCGCTTCGGATTTCGGTCCGCAGTCATAGTTCCGGCGCCAACCGGAGGCGGCTTGTCGCGATTGGGCATGCTCGTCCTTGGCTCGGAATCGGACGGCTACTTCGAAGGAGAAGGCTTCCCTGTTCTCAGGGTAGTGGCTCGCAGCGTTGCGATGGAACTGCACGAGCGACACACAGCGTTGATCGGACAAGAGCTGCGCGCGCATAGCAAGGTCACCGAGGAGGATCTGCAACTACTCGCCTATGAGCGCCAGGGCCAGGGCACAAAAAGCATCGCAAGACTGACCGGCGCTTCCTGCGAGGCCATTGACACACGATTTCGTCGGGTCAACGTAAAGCTGCGTGCGCCCAATCGGATGGCGGCCGCAAAGCTGGCCGCCGAATATGGGTTGATCTAGCTAGTGTCGTGAGTTCAGGTGTTGCACTTCAAACTTGAGGCCGCCGACTTTTAGCGAACGCTACAGCTCGCTTTAGCGACTGTGCAACTGGTCCAGGTAGTCGGCCCACTGGGTCATCATCACGCGCCGCTGATCCCGAAACTCGGCGCGATCATACGCGGTACCGAGCGGTCCCGACTTGCCGTGTGCGAGCTGCGCCTCGATCACATCGGGCTGGACGTTCAGCTCTTCCACAAGCAGGGTGCGAGCCATGGCGCGGAAGCCATGCGCGGTCGCCGTGTCCTTGTCGTAGCCGAGCCGCCGCAGCGCGGTGTTGATGGTGTTCTCGGACATCGGCCGCTCGCTGCTCAGCATCGACGGGAAGACGTACTGGCCACCGCCGGCGAGTGGCTGCAGGTCGCGCAGGACCGCCACGGCCTGCGGCGCCAGCGGCACCCAGTGCGGCCTGCCATTCGCCTTCTCGTACCTCGAGCGCTTCATTTCGACCGCGGGGATCGTCCATGCCG
>JALYTE010000408.1 GCA_030854435.1 Acidobacteriota bacterium
CCCAGTCCACGCCTGCCACCGCCGGATGATCACATCGCAATACTTGGGGTCGATCTCCAGGAGCCGGGCCTCGCGTCCGTGCTTCGCGCACGCAATCAGCGTGGAGCCCGCCCCGCCGAAGGTGTCCGGCACGACATCGCCATTCCTGCTGCTGTTCAGAATCGGATACGAGATCAGGTCCACCGGCTTCATCGTCGGGTGCTCGGCGGAACGCGACGGCTTATCGAAGTTCCACACCGTGGTCTGCTTCCTGTCCCTGAACCAGCGATGCGATGCACCGGGCTTCCAGCCGTAAAGGATCGGCTCGTGCTGCCAGTGGTAATCCTGCCGACCCATCACCAGCGTCTGTTTGACCCATACGCAGCACTGCGCCAGTTTCCACCCAGCCTCGACCAGCGCGCGACGGAAGTTCACGCCCTCGGTGTCCGCGTGAAACACATAAATCCCCGCGCCTTCCTTCGTGACGCCAACGAGGTTCTCGTAAGCCTTGAGCAGAAAGTTGAAGAACAGGCTGTCGGCCATCCGGTCGTTCTTGATCTTGAGTTTCTCTTTGGTCGCGCCTTCGTAATCGACGTTGTAGGGCGGATCGATAATGACCAGGTCCGCTCGCGCACCGGCAAGCACCCGCTGGACGTCGGGCAGAATCATCGCGTCGCCGCAAAGCAGACGGTTTTCCGCCATGCGCCACAGTTCGCCCGGTTGGGCCACAGCGGCCTCACGCAGGGCCGGTGCCTCGTCGTCGGGCGTCAGTCCCGCCTGTCCGGGTGACGCGGCCCCGGCGAGGAAGTCCGCGATCTCGTTCTCGTCGAAGCCGGTCAACTCGAGATTGCCGAAGCCGAGGTTCTGAAGGTCGAGCAGTTCGGGGCCGAGCAGTTCGAAATCCCAGGACGTTTCATCGTGGGACCGATTGTCCATCAGCCGGTACGCCTTCACCTGTGCGGGCGTCAGATTATCGGCGATGTGAACCGGAACCTCCGTGAGTCCCAGCTTGCGCGCTGCCAGCAGGCGGGTATGCCCGGCGATAATCACACGCTGCGCATCGACCACAATCGGCTGCCGCCAGCCGAACTCCTGAATGGATGCCGCGACTTTATCGATAGCCGCCGCGGTGATCGTTCTAGCATTTCGCGCATACGGAATCACCTTGTCAATCGGCCAGAGTTCAATCTTCATCGCACCAGCACCTTGTCCCGGATCGTCTCGGCGATTGCCCGCATCATCAGCGGCGGAACGGAATTCCCGAGCCGCTCCCACTGCTGTGCATATGTCCCGGTCAGGATGAAGTCGTCCGGGAAAGCGCAAATCCGCTTCAGTTCGGCGATCGTGAACTTCCGCCGTGCTGTTGCATCGACGACGTGAAAGTGGTTGCTGGCTCCGCCGCCGTCCCGGCTGATGCTGCCCACGGTAATCGCTGGCGAAGGTCGGTCGGTGATATCGCCCGCGCTGTAGCTCGGGCTGCCCGTGTTGTGAACCGCGCGGCCGGACAACTCAAATCGCTGGACACCCGCACCCTGAGCATTCACGGTATTGAGCGGTCCGTCGAGACTGATCTTCTTCCGTTTGAATTTCGACCCGACCCGGCCCGTCAGTTCCGTGACTGGAGAACCGGAATCGCTGGGCAGTAACGTCGCCGATTGAACCTCATGCTGCTGATAGGACGCACCCACAGTCGAGGTCACCGACGGTGCGGGGGCGTGAAGACTCAGGGCATTCTCTCTGGTGTACCCGTGAGCTACCGTCTTGCAGGCGGTCAGGTGCGGCAAAGCGTCGCGGACGGAGTAGCGGTATCGAAGCGGAGCCGGGTGAACCGGGTCCCGCTGGAGATCCTCCCGCACACCAACGAAGATGATCCTCTGACGCATTTGCGGAACGCCGAGCCACTGAGCGTCGAGCAACCTGGCCGACACGCGATAGCCCGACGCCTTAAGCTCGCGAAGTACTTCGATGAACCAGCCTTTGGCCGTGCCTTTGACGAGACCGCTCACGTTTTCCGCGACGAAGGTTTTGGGCTGGAGTCCGCGCAGCAGCCGGATGAATTCGTCGAACAGCGTCTCGTTGCACTGCTGCGCGCCGTGCTCATAGGTCTTCTTCTGTCCCCATCCTTTTTCGCGGTGGCCTGCCATGGAAAAGGCCTGACAGGGTGGGGAACCGTCAAACAGGTCAAGCTCCCCGCGGGCCAGGCCTGTCGCCTGAAGAATCTCTTGCGGCTGGACGATCCTGATGTCGCGGCCATCGAGAATGGCATCGGTGCTCATGTTCGCGCGATACGAATCCTGCGCCGCAGGCACGAACTCATTCGCCCAGACCGCCTTGAAGCCCGCCATGCGGTAGCCGAGGCACGATCCGCCGCAACCCGAAAACGTGGACGCCACCGTGAAGCCGTTCCACGGGACCGCCGCCACTTCGGCCATCGACGGCACGCGATAAGGCGGCTTG
>JALYTE010000410.1 GCA_030854435.1 Acidobacteriota bacterium
CATGGACATCGGTGGCCACGGCGCGGGGCCTGCGCTGGCCGAGCGCATCGTCGGCGAGATGGTCGAACATGCCAACGCAGCCGACACGTTTGTCCGCATCGACATGGAAGGCTCCGACTACACCGAGGCCACCATCGCCATGACCGAGCGGCTGCACGCGCGTTGGCCCGGGCGCGTGGGCACGGTGTTGCAGGCCTATTTGTTTCGTACCGCGAACGATGCGGAACGACTGGTCGCCGAAGGCATCCGCATCCGGTTGTGCAAGGGCGCGTACAAAGAGCCGGCCGACATTGCTTTCGCCGACAAGGCCGACACCGACAAAAATTACATCGATGTGATGAAGCGGCTCGCGACCAGCGGCGTGTTCTGCGGTATGGCCACGCACGATGAGGCCATCGTCGAAGAGATGCGGAGGTTCGTCGCCGCGACCGGTCTCAACAAACGCGCGTTCGAGTTTCAGATGCTCTATGGAATTCGCCGCGACCTGCAACGCAAGCTCGTCGCCGAGGGCTTCGGCGTGCGGGTGTATGTGCCGTTCGGGACGGAGTGGTACCCCTACTTCATGCGCAGACTCGCAGAGCGGCCGGCCAATGTGCTCTTCCTGGCCAAGAACTTCTTCAAGAGTTAGGGGTTGGGTTCGTTCGCGTTGCGGGCCGGCAGGTACGGTTCGACGGCCATCAGGCTGTTGAGCGCGCTACGCTCCTGGTCGCTGAACTGCGACCGGATGTCGGGGGAGTTGAGGTAAGCGTCGCGCTGCGCGGGCGGCATGTCGCGCAGGCTGCGGAAGGTGCGCTCAACGGCACGGCGACTGGCTGGCGGAAGGCTTGCGACCTGCTGCATGGTGCTGCGCACCTGGCTGCGCTGGGCGGGAGTCAGCCGCTCCATCGCCTCGGTGCGCGAGAGCAGTTTGGCGCGCTGCTCCGGGCTCATATTGTTGAGCTTGACGATCCGGTCGCGCATGCGCTGCTGCGTTTGCGGTGGAAGATCATGGAATCCGGGCTCTTTTTCGAGCGCCTGTTGCTGCTGCGCGGGCGTCAGGTTGCTGTGGCGATCCAGCCAGCCTGCAAGGTGTTCTCCGCCCTGCACCTTTTGGCCCGGATTCTGGTGCCGCTGAATGGGCGCAAGCGTCGAGACCGCAGGCTGTTGCTGAGGTGGCGGAGACTGGCGAACGGCCGGCGTTGCAGGGGGTGCGGGATGGGGTCGGCGCTGCGCGGGTACCCTCACGCACAGCAAAACGGCCGCGCCGACAATAGCGGCGCGGCGTGCCAGTGTGCGGGTTGAGGTTGAAAATTTCATAGTGAATACTTCAATAGGCACCTCTGCAAATGATACCTAACTCATCCCAGCCCGCACCTGTTTATTTGCGAAATCGATCCGCTGCCTTCGATAAGTTCAGGTGGAAGGAGTGGGGTCGGAATCGTCGTCGCCATCCAGAAGCTGGTCCATTTGTTGCAGCGCCTGGGCGTTATTGTCCAGCAGCTTGAGGTCGTTGACGGTCGCAGACGTATGGGCCACCTGGCTGCCGGGGAGGCCGTGTACTCCAATGAAAGTACCCCCGCTGGCGACCAGCGCCAAGGCCAGAGCACCGGCAAGGGCGGGGCGGAGCTGGCGTCCCGTGCTGAAGAGCAGGAACGACTTCATGCGCTCAAATAATCTTTCCGGCGCGGCCGCTTGGGCTTCGCGAATGCGGGCGCGCAGGCAGGTGTCGAAATAGGCGGAAGGCTCCGGCGCGGTCCATGCATCAAGCGCGGCAAAGGTCGCGACCAGGGACGCGAGTTCCGACCGGCAATCGGTGCATGCGGCAACATGGGCTTCGACGGCCGCAGGTACGGCGGCGGGGTCGAGCAGGATATCGGAGAGCCGGTTGCGGCAGTCTTTACAGTTTGTATTCGTCTCGTTCATGGCAAAACCCCTTTCGGGTCGTCGTACAGTTTGTGCGCTTGCGCGTCGGTAGGGTACGCGCTTTGTTCCACTAAATAAAGTCCTTCAACTTCTCGCGCAGCGTTTGGTAAGCGCGGAATAACAAAGATTTGGTCGCCGATTCGGACAGTTTCAACACATCGCCGATCTGCTTGTAATCGAGCCCTTCGTACTTGTGCATGAGCACTGCCGTCTTTTGGCGTTCCGGCAGGGCCATTACATGCTGGCGAATGGCGTTCATGCGCTCCCTGCTCAACAACTTCGCTTCAGCGCTGGGCGTCGAGTCGGCCACATCGGGCGTCGTTCCCGTCTCCGAATCCGGCTCGTCCAGATAAATCGTCGACGCCGAGCGTTCGCGCCTGGTGTCGCGGGCGTGATTCACGCCCAGGTTGGTGGCAATGCGGTAGAGCCAGGTGCTGAACCGGGCCTCCGCACGATAGGTTTCGCGCGAACGGTATACGCGCAGAAAGACTTCCTGGGCAAGCTCCTCGGCCACCGCCTGGTTATGCACCATGCGATACATGAAGTGGACGATCGGCTTGCGATACTTGGCCAGCAGGATGTCGAACGCGTCCATGTTGCCGGCCCGGAGTTCGAGCATGATGGCCGCATCGTCCAGCCCTGCAAAGTTGCTGCCCGCGGGAAGACGAACTGCATCCGGCGTCGCCTGAAGCAGACCGGGATGAATCGCCAGCGTACCCATATCTTCCGAAACCCCATCTTCGGCCTCAGGTTGCGCGATTTCGTCGGATTCCTGAGGGATTCCTTCTGACGAGATATCAGGCCGAGGCGTCGGGTGGATGGGCATCAGCACAAATTGTATCGTCTGGCAGGATTTCGAAAGCTAGTCGCGGTTGGCGCGAAGAGTGCGGGGTGCTATTCTGAGGGCAACGAGCGAACGCCGGTGGGGCGGAAAGCGGCTCGGCTTGCAGTTCGGGCGGTTTTCAAGTGCCGGACGATGGGCGCATAACTCAGCGGTAGAGTGCCACCTTCACACGGTGGAAGTCGTAGGTTCGAATCCTGCTGTGCCCACCATAAAAAATGAGTAGTGAATAGAGCAGACATTGCGTCGCCCACTCCCCCTGAAAGTCCTCATCGGATTGAGGTTAGGTGCGGGCTTGGTTGGGACCAGCAACTTCAGACGAACCTGGCCAGAGTGGCAAGTAGCTTCGTGTGCGGGAGGCCATCGGCGTAGGTTTTGAGAACCAGCGTACGGAGGAAAGGGAGCTTCATGGCCCGGAAACCGCGAGCGGGTTCTTT
>JALYTE010000420.1 GCA_030854435.1 Acidobacteriota bacterium
GTGAGGTCTTCCGCTATATCGACGTTGGCGAACGCTTCCGGAACCTGATGGCGCGGCTGGAAGGGTCGCCGGAACTGGTCCGGCTGGCGGGTGCGGTGAAGGACGAGCGCGGCAAGGTGATCGAGCCCGAGCGCTACACGACGCGGGAGATGCTGGCGGTCGAGTCGCGCATGGCCGAGCGGGCGCTGGAGATGGCGGGTAGCCGGACGCATGGGGTAGGGGAGGGCAACCGCGCGGCGGCGCTGGGCCGTCACAGTTATCTCAGCGCTGAGCAGCGCGAGGCAGTGAAGTTCATCACCAGCGAGCGGTCGATCGAGGCGCTCACCGGCTTCGCCGGGGCGGGCAAGTCGGCGGCGATCGCGGCGGCGCGCGATGCATGGCAAGCGCAAGGCTACCACGTCCGGGGCGCGGCACTCGCGGGGATCGCGGCGGAGAATCTGCAACGGGAGTCGGGGATCGAGAGCCGCACACTAGCGTCGTGGGAGAAGGCTTGGCGCGAGGGTCGGGAACGGCTGGGCAACCGCGACGTACTGGTCATCGATGAGGCCGGCATGGTCGGCAGCCGCCAACTCGAACGGATTGTTTCGGAGGCCGCCGACCGCGGCGCGAAAGTGGTGCTGGTCGGCGATGCCGAGCAGCTCCAGCCGATCGAAGCGGGAGCCGCGTTTCGGGCAATCGCGGAGCGGGTCGGTTATCAGGAGCTTTCCGGCATTCGCCGGCAGCAGGAGGAGTGGCAACGGGAAGCGTCTGGCGACTTCGCACGCGGCGAGCCGGGGCGGGCATTCGACCGCTATCAAGAACATGGATCGATTCATCTCGCCGAGAATCGGAACCAGGCGAAAGAGGAGCTGATCAAGAACTGGGCAGAGTACCGCGCCGCCCAGGGCGAGAAAAAAACGGGAAAAGCTGCGCTCATTCTGGCGCACACTCGCGCCGACGTGCGTGAGTTGAATCTGCAGGCGCGGGCGATACTCAAAGAGCGTGGGGAGTTGGGTAAAGAGAACCGGGTCGAGGTCGCCCGCGAGCTCGCGGCAGAGGACGGCACCATCAGCCTCGAACGCGGTGAACGCTACTTCGCTCAGGGCGAACGCGTGATGTTCCTCAAGAACGACCGCGAACTGGGGGTGAAGAACGGGTCTTTAGGAACCGTCGCCGCAGTAAACAAGGATTCCATGCGGGTGGTGCTGGACGGCCCGGAGCGGCGAGAAGTCAGCTTCGATCTTAAGGATTATGCGGCGCTCGATTATGGTTACGCCGCCACCGTCCACAAGGCCCAGGGCGCCACGGTCGACCAGACCTTTGTGCTGGGGACGCCGGGAATGGATCGGCACCTGGCGTATGTCGGGATGACGCGCCACCGCGAAAGCGTTGAGGTTTATGCCGGGCGCGATGATTTCAAGGGCTTCGATGAATTGAAAGAAAAGCTTTCACGAGCGCGGCCCAAGAACTCCACCCTCGATTATGCGCAGCGGCGCGGGATGGAGGGCGCGCGCGCTCAGCGCACCGAACAGGAACGGCCCGCAGCACGGCAGCAGCAGGAGAGGACGCAGAGAGAGCAGAAGCGGCAGCCGGAACGGGAAGCGAAGGAACCAGACCGGGAGAACAAGGCCGAAGCAGGCAGGGCGATCCGGTCGCCCGCTTCAAGCAGGCGCAAAAAGAATTTATTCAGGTAGCCGGACTCGCCGACTTCGATCGCAAGGCCAAGGCGCGCGCTGCCGAGCGCCGCGAGGAGATGAAACGCGCCTCTCAGGAGATCGCGAAGGACCCGGCGCGCATGCGCGCCGGGCGTCGAGAAGGACGACGGGCTGGAGCGGTAAACCCGCATGGATTCGGCGAGGACAACTCCGCCCGATCAGGCGTGGCGGCTTGCAATATGATGTTCAGACCCTAGTGAATCTGTTGGGCACATAAACTGCTCACCACTCTCTGGACTGTAAAACCGTCATTTTTACGCCTTCTAACATAGGATGCGAGACCGCATCGGGAGAAAAACAAATGAGTCATCCAATCAGACGCGACAACTTGGCGCCGCCTCAGTGGCCCAGTTACACGGGAGCCTCTCAGTTAGTAGGCAGCAGTCCCACCGGACGGGTCACCGTCTACGTTGATTCGTCGCTCGGGGCCCCGGCGCTTCAGAACGCCCAAGATCTCATCAATGATGCCGATCGCGTGGTGGCCGCCAACGATGCAATCTTCGGGACAACCGGAGGCCTGGTGAGCGTCATCATCTTCGCCCTTGGCGGTGCGACCGATGGCACTGGCGGCGCCGACCACATGGCCTGCGACTACACGCATGGGGCCGCGATCGAAGTATGCGCAGCATTCGGTCAGCCAATGCGAGTGGCGGCGCTGTTCGAGGCAGAGTTGAGCGAGTGCTCGATGGGCGGCAACCTGTGCGGGCAGAGCACCGGCGAGGCCCTATCGCGGTGGTGCGCGGCGTCGGTTAGCCAGAACGCGCTAGCGGATTTCGCGACTGCGCCAACCTGGGTAGCAGACGGCATGACGGACTACGTCAACAAGACCGACCCAACTGACCAAAACGCGGACAGCACTGGGTGTGGGATGGCCTTCTTGTCCTGGCTGATGAGCCA
>JALYTE010000450.1 GCA_030854435.1 Acidobacteriota bacterium
CTTGAATCTTGCGTCACTTTCCAATGCAGAACGTCGAGAAAATCAGCGCCAGGATGTCGTCGGTCGTAGTCGTTCCGGTGAGAGTGTCGAGGGCGGTGAGAGCAGCGTGCAGGTCGACCAACAGCAGTTCGTGGGGCAGGCGGTCGGCGTTGGCGTCGGCGGCGGCGGTCAGGGCGGTGAGCGCGGCGGTCACGGCTTGGTGTTGACGAAGGTTGTTGAGCGCGCCTTCTTCGGCTCCCGCTGAGCCTGAACGCAGGTGCGTGAGAATCGCCGCGCGGAGGGTTACGAGGCCCTCGCCAGTGAGCGCGGAGGTGGGGACCTCGCTGGGTGTGGTTTCGGCGTGGGGCAGCAGGTCGATCTTGTTGCGGACGCGGATCACGGGGCGGTCGCGGAGGAGAGGTTCGAGGCCGGGGTCGAATTCTCTGGCGGACGCGGAAGCCCAGGTCTCAAAAGGGAGACCTGGGGCACCCGGCTCAGTGGGATGCGTGGCGTCGTAGATGAGAAGGATGAGGTCGGCTTCGGCGAGGGCTTCGCGGGAACGCGCGATGCCGAGGGCCTCGGCTTCGTCGATCACTCGGGGAGCCGATTCGGTGGCAGTCACAACTGCGGGTCTCTCCACTGCGTCCGCAAAGTGCGCGGACTTCGGTCGAGATGACAAATCGGTGGCGGCTGTGGCGTTGCGGAGGCCTGCGGTGTCGACCAAACGGATGGGAATGCCGTCGAGCGAGAAGGTCTCCTCTATGGTGTCGCGCGTGGTACCCGGAGCGGCGGTGACGATGGCGCGGTCGCGGTCGAGCAGGCGGTTGAAGAGCGAACTCTTGCCCGCGTTGGGGCGGCCCACCAGCGCGAGCTTTATCCCGTTGCGCTGAAGGCTGCCGAAGCGAAACGATGCCGCCAGCACGGCCAGCGGGCCGTGGACCGCTGCGATGTTTTCTGCGATGCGCGCCGGGGGCATGGTGTCCACGTCGTCGAGTTCGCCCGAAGCGAAGTCCATCCCGGCTTCGAGCATGGCGATGAGGTGGACAAGCCGCTGCTTGATGGGTGCGATCCGTCGGGAGAGCGCGCCGCCGAGTTGCTGCGCCGCGGTGCGGGCCTGCGCGAGGGTTTGCGCGGCGATCAGGTCGTGAATGGCTTCGGCCTGCGTGAGGTCGAGGCGCCCCGCCAGAAACGCGCGTCGTGAGAACTCGCCCGGTTCGGCGAGTCGTGCGTTGTGCTTCAGCGCGTTGCGGACGATGTGGTCGAGGACCACGGGCGAGCCATGCGCGGCGATCTCGACGAGGTCTTCGCCAGTGTAGGAGTGGGGTGCGAGGAAGGCCGTGACGATAGCTTCGTCGAGCGTTTGACCGCTGTCGTCAAGGACTCGGGTGAAGCTGGCCTGCGCGTGAGCGAGCGGTTGCTTGAGCGCGAGGAGTTGGTTTGCGATGCTAGCGGCTTCCGGCCCGGAGAGGCGCACGATGCCGATGCCGCCCCGACCGGGAGGGGTGGAGATGGCGACGATGGTGTCGACTTCGGGAGGGAGCATCGCAGTTTTAGGATGTCATGGGACACCGAGATTTGTGCGACCACGAAAACCATATGTCCCCAAAGCGGGACCCATTCGCAGGCTCAGAGCAGGCTACGGGCATCCAGCGATGGAAGGGATCCTGCGGAGGGGGAAGCGAAACGGTTCGGCCCAGGAGCGCACCTCTGGTATATACTCGCGCCAAGATATTTTTACCTTTTATCTATGGGAGCGTTACGATGCGAATGAATAAAGTTGTTGTCAACAATCGGATGGCCGGTTTTGCTCGTTTCACGCTCGCTGGGATATTTGGTGTGGTCGTCGTTGGTTTGTGTGGGTGCGGCGTTGCGCCGAACGGGACCATCGCCGCCAATCCGGGGGTGAGCGTGTCGGGCCGCGTCCACGGCGGGCAGCAGCCGATTGCCAACGCGACAATAACGCTGTATGCGCCGGGGACGACGGGATACGGCTCCGCACTTACAATCATCGTCAATACCACTTCAGACGCCAATGGCAACTTCACGCTGCCGCGCCCTTATACGTGTCCAGCCAACAACGGGCTGTCAGTTTTGCGGGCTACGGGAGGCAACGCGGGCGCAGGAACAAATCCAGCGATCTCCGAGTTTGCGATCTTGGGTCCGTGTAGCGGGTTGAGCGCGTCGACATTCGTGAATATCACCGAAGTGACCACGGTGGCGGCGGCGTTCGCGCTGGCGCCGTTTGCGAACGTGACGCCGGGAATCGATTCGGTCGGCACGTCCGCAACCAATCTTCAGGGCTTGGCAAACGCCGCGGGAGCGGCGGGGAACCTGGCCAACACGGTTACTGGAATGGCCCATGCGACGGGGGACTTTCCCGGCATCGTGCCGCCCACGGCTGAAATCAATACGCTGGCGGATATTTTGGCATCGTGCATCAATCAGGGTACGACGGGAAACCCAGCGGGCGGTTGCACCGCGCTGTTCGCGGCGTCGACTCCGCCGGGCGGAGCGGCCCCCACCGACACCGGTGTAGCGGCGTTCAATATCGCGCAGCATCCAGGCAACAATACGGCTGCATTGTTCGCGCTGGTCCCCGCTATCGCTCCGTTTCAGCCCACGCTGAGCACGGCACCAGCGGACTTCTCGGTGGCGCTGGGCTTCAACGGCGGCGGTATCACGGTCAATGGCACGACTGGCGTGGCCATCGACGCGCAGGGCGACGCATGGATTACGACTGGGAACCTTAACGCCAACGTCCATTCGCTCACGGAGATATCGCCGACAGGCGTGTATCTTTCGGGTTCTACGGTGGCTGCGTCTACGGGCTTCGGGGTCTCCTCTCTCAATTTTCCCATCGGCGTGGCCATCGATCAAAGCGGTGCGGTCTACGTGTGCAACGGCGGCGGCAATGGCAATCTGCTCAAGTTCGATACCATGGGGGTGCTGCAATCCACCATTACTGCCGCCTCGTTCAACGGTGTGAATGGGATTGCGATCGACGGCTTGGGCGATCCCTGGATATCGAACTTCGGCACCAGCGGCAACCTCACCGAGATCACTTCCGCGGGCGTGGAAGCGACGCATAGCCCATTCAACTACGGTGGTACCCAAGGGGTCGATGTTGCAATCGATCCCCTCGCAGCGTGGGTTGTGGCCAGCAATGGAGCTGTGGGTCGCGTCGATCTCACCAGCTTCGCCGTCACGACGACTTCGACCGGCGGACCCAACGGGGGTGCGGCCAACGATCACGCCAACAACCTCTGGATCGCGACCGTCGGGAATGGGAGCTTTATGGAGTTCTCGGACTCGGGAGTAGACCTGGTTCCCTTCGGCGGTCTCCATCCTAACGACCCCACCACGGTTCCGCAAAACATCATCATCGACGGCTTGGGCAACGTGTTCGCGGGGAGCGCCTTTAACAGCGTCAACGCTAACAAGCCAGGCAGTCTGATCGAGTTGTCCAACAGCGGCACGCTGCTTTCGCCGAGCCTCGGCTACAGTGGATCGAACGTCATTCCCGTGGTACCTTCGGTGCCGGGCGGCATCGGCATCGACGGCTCCGGCAATGTCTGGATCGCGGGCGGCAGCAACGGGACTGCGGTGCCCATTGATGTGGCGGAGATTGTCGGCATCGCCGCGCCGGTGGTCACGCCGCGATCGGTGGCGGCCACCAACAATACGATCGGCGTTCGGCCTTGAGGCGTTCGCCGGTCGCGTGGAGCATTTGGCTCAAAGTCTGTTCACGATCTCTGTTAGGCCAGTAGACCCTGTCATCTCTACCGGAGCCTTCGCGTATTTGCGGAGGCGTAGTGGAGAGACCTGTAGATTTCCGTTGCGGCAAGGATATTCGGCTGCGCAGAGAAGCTGCGGGTCTCTCCACTCCGGCGCAAAAAACGCGCCTCCGGTCGAGATGACAGCTTTTGGGGGGATCCAAGAGAGATCGTGAACGGGCTCTTACACGTTGAACTTGAAGAACAGGATGTCGCCGTCCTTGACGACATACTCTTTGCCTTCGGAGCGGAGCAGGCCTTTTTCTTTGACGGCCTGCTCGCTGCCGTATTTGAACAGGTCCGCCGACGCATAGCAGTCGGCTTTGATGAAGCCACGCTCGAAGTCGGAGTGGATGACACCCGCCGCGCCGGGCGCTTTCGTTCCGCGCTTGATCGTCCAGGCGCGGACTTCCTGCACCCCCGACGTGAAATAGGTGATGAGTCCGAGCAGCCGATAAGCCGCATGAATCAGGCGGTTCAGCCCCGGCTCGGTCAACCCTGCAGCTTCCAGAAACTCAACACGCTCGGCGGGTTCGAGTTGTGCAATCTCGGCTTCCATCGCGCCGCAAATCCGGACCACTTCTGAGCCTTCTTCGGCCGCGCGCTGCTCGACCAGCTTCGTAAACTCGTTGCCGTCCACAATCCCCGCTTCGTCCACATTGGCGACGTAGAGCTGCGGCTTCATGGTGATGAGAAAGAGGTCCCGCGCGACCAGCTTTTCGTCGTCGGCAAGCTCGGCGAGGCGGGCAGGCTTGCCCGCGTTCAACACCCCGAGCAGCTTCTGGATCGCGCTCAACTCCGACTTCTGCGCGGCCGTCGCGGACGGACTCTTGGCGACCTTCTCGGCCTTGTTGAGACGCTTCTCGACGGTATCGAGGTCGGCCAGTAGCAGCTCGGTGTTGATGATATCGATGTCGTGGAGGGGGTTCACGCCGCCCGCGACATGGATCACTTCCGGGTCGGTGAAACAGCGCACCACATGCAGAATCGCGTCGGTTTGGCGGATGTGCGAGAGGAACTGGTTGCCGAGGCCTTCGCCCTTGCTCGCGCCCTCGACGATGCCCGCAATGTCGACGAACTCCATCGTCGTGGGCACGATGGAGTTAGGCTTGACCATCGTCACGATGCGGTCCATGCGCTCGTCCGGCACGGGCACGATGCCCACGTTGGGGTCGATGGTGCAGAAGGGGTAGTTCGCCGCAGGCGCTTTAGAGGCCGTCAGGGCGTTGAAGATGGTGGATTTTCCCACATTGGGGAGGCCGACAATTCCGCAGTTCAAAGACATTCGATAAGTTCCTGTTGCTATTGGAACATGGCGCGACTCTCGCCATGCTTACCAGCTAAATCCGCCGGACGCAGGAGGCCATGCGCCCAGGATCTGGCGCACCAGAACGATGCGCCCGAAGTGGTAGGCGTTGTGCGCCGCGAGGCTGATGAGCTGGTCGCGTACGGACATCGTTCGTGCCGGATCGCCGGGCCGCGAAGGGCACTGAACGAGTCGGTCGAGCAGGGT
>JALYTE010000452.1 GCA_030854435.1 Acidobacteriota bacterium
CCGGGTCGAGCGCAATCACATCGCGGCGTCAAATCGGTCCACTCGCGGGTTAAACTGGAAAGATGTTCAAAGGGCTTTACGGCAAGTGGATGTTTGCGTGGGAAACGGCGCTGACCATGCGCGACGAGAACCGCATTCAGCGGCCGCTGGAGTGGGGTTTCGACTGGCTGGCCGACTTCGGCGGCGATGAGGCGGTAGCGCGAGTGGCGGCGGGAGAGCTTTCGGACTTGGAGGCGATGATTGCGTTGAATCTGCGGATCGCCGCCGATCCTCATGCTTTTTACGATTACACGACGCCCTCGGATTTTCGCATCGAGCGGCATTTTCCAGAGCTGTACCCGACAAACGTGCGGCCCGAGACGCTCGAACAGGAGCGCGAATTTCAACGTCAGGCCGAGGTGGGCGAACTGCGCAAAGCGCCGTATTTGCGGTTTACATCGGCGCTGCGAACGCCGCATCCGGAGAACGACGTGGTGAATGCGCGCTGGTATCCGGTTGAGCGCAAAGACAAAAGCAAGCCGCGCCAGGCGATGATCGTGATGCCGCAGTGGAATGCGGACGCGTTCTCGCACAACGGGCTGTGCGAGTTGTTCAACCGCTTCGGGATTTCGTGTTTGCGGCTGTCGAAGCCGTATCACGATGTGCGGCGGCCAGCGGAGTTGGAGCGCTCGGACTATGCGGTGAGCGCGAATGTCGGACGCACGATCGCAGCGTGCCAGCAGGCGGTGGTGGACATTCGCAGTTGCGTGGACTGGCTGGAGGCCGAGGGCTTTGAACAGTTTGGCGTGCTGGGCACGAGCCTGGGGAGTTGCTATGCGTTCATCGCGGCGGCGATGGACGCGCGCCTGCGGGTGTGTGCGTTCAACCATGGGTCGACGTCGTTCGGAGATGTGGTGTGGACGGGCCAGAGCACGCGCCATATTCGCGCGGCGTTTGAGGCCGCAGGCCTGGACCAGGAGATGTTGCGCACGATTTTTTTCGGCGCCAGCCCGATAGCTTATATGGATTTGTATGCGGCCAACCCGCGCAGGTCGCTACTGGTGTATGCGCCGTACGACCTTACGTTTCGCGTGGAGTATTCGCGCGAGGTGTTGAAGAACTTCGCGGCACGCGGCGTGGACTTTGTGGCGAAGGTGCTGCCCTGCGGACACTATACGACCGGCGAGTGGCCGTACAAGTATTTGGATGGGTGGTATCTGGGGTCGTTTGTCTATGGGGCGTTCAAGCGGTTGGCGATGGAGCGATAAGCGGTGTGGCTCTACCTCGGAGCGAGTCGGATGTGTGGACAGCTTTCTTCGATCAGCCTTTCGACTTCCTTTTGAAACTTCGGCAGATCGGTTTGAATGGAGTTCCAAAGGATTCGTGGATTGACCTCGAAATAGCCATGCGCGATGTGATTGCGCTGTCCTACGACTTCCCTCAGATCAGGTATTGAATCCATCGAGCCAGGGAAGAAACGCGAGGCCTGTCGGATAGCTTCACCGATGATCTCGAATTTCCTTTCTACAGCCGACTGAATGAGATCGACGCTCTCAAAGCTGTCGAAGCTGAGACCGGCAACGAACAAGAATATGGAGTCGGCGGCCTCGAACATATCGCGCAAGTAAGCACAGCGGTCACGCCGCATAGAGTTCGACCTTGTCTTCCAGAATGGAGCGCAGGCGATAGGGATTGCGAATGACGCCCTCCTGTAGAAGGTCCACTGGCCGATGAAAGAGTGACTCCAAGCCGGAGCGCAGACCGACATAATGGTCGATGTAGGTAGGGGTGGCGGCAGACGCGAAGTCGACCAACACGTCCACATCGCTGTGCGCCGGATCGAAGTCGTCACGCACTGCGGAGCCAAAGATGGCCAACCGCCGCACATGGTGTTGGCGACAGAGATCTGCGATTTCGTCGCGCTTGGATGCGATGAACTCCTGCATGATGTCCTCGTTCTTAGTCTAGCGGATTGCGACGGACACACAAAAGCCCCGCCGCAGCGGGGCCAGTGGCAACGGACGAATCGAGAGCTACGCGGCTGTTGCCGTTGCAGCTGCGGCTGTGGGAATGATGGAGACGAAGCGGCCGCGTTGGCCGCGGTCCTGGAACTTGACGACGCCGTCGATCTTGGCGAACAGCGTGTCGTCGGAGCCGCGACCGACGTTCAGGCCGGCCTTGTGCGGTGTGCCGCGCTGGCGAACGATGATGGTTCCGCCGGTGACGGTCTCGCCCGCGAAACGCTTGACGCCGAGTCGCTGGGCGTTGGAGTCGCGCCCGTTTTTGGATGATCCAAGCCCTTTTTTATGTGCCATTCCTGTGCCTCTTTCGCGCGATCAGTCCGCGCTTTGAAAAATTGGTAAAGCAGATCCCTTACGGGATGACAAACTTTATAAATAGTTACTTGGCTTCGGCCTTGAAGCTCTTGCCACCGACCAGAATTTCTTTGATCTTGACTTCGACGAAGCTCTGGCGGTGGCCCTGCATTTTCTTGTACTGCTTCTTGCGCTTGAAGTGGAAGACGAGGATCTTGTCGCCGCGGCCTTCGCGAACAACTTCGGCGAGCACCTTCGCGCCACCCAGTTCCTGCTCGAACTTGCCCTCTTCGCCGGAGACGGCGACGACGTCGGAAAACTCGATGTTGCCGTTCTCGTGCTCCGATTTCTCGATGCGGACGGTGTCGCCGGGGGCGACGCGGTACTGCTTTCCACCGGTGCGAATGACTGCGTACATGGCTTGAAACCTCATTGCGGAGCGCGGAATGCCACGCTCGCATTTCCTCAATTGCTTGAATGTCTTGTCAGGAGGGCCGAGCCCGACCAGCTTTGGACTCACGGCCCGTGGCCGCTGCTCCGCCAGCTTGCACCCAGAGATGCGGGCTGCATTGCCAAACTTCACGATTTTACCGGGAAACAAGAGGCTGGGTCAAGAAGCGGCTAGAATCGAGCCTCAGATGGCGCCTGACGTTTCCGAGATTCGATCCGAGAGCTTGGACGCTCCCCCTCCGTTTTGGGCTGGGCCGATGTTGCGGCTGGTGATCGTCGTGGCACTGTCGCTTTCGGTGCTGGCAGGAGCGGTGTGGACGGCTCACTGGCCGATTGTGGGCGATGCGCCGCTGCTGCATTATGTGGCGTTCCTGATCGACCACGGCAAAGTGCCGTATCGCGACATCGTCGAAATCGATATGCCGGGGACATACGCGCTGGAGTGGGCGGCGATTCATGTGCTGGGGCCGGGAGCGGCGGCGTGGAGGGTGTTCGACTTTGGGCTGCTCGCGGCCGCGATGGCGGCGATGATTGCCATCACCTGGCCCGTCGATTGGCTGGCCGGGTTCTTCGGCGGAGCGATGTTTGCTCTAATCCACTTTCGCGACGGGCCGACGCATACTGGGCAGCGCGACCTGATGATGACCGTGATGGCGCTGATCGCGTGCGCGTTCCTGTTTTATGCGATGCGGAAACAGCGGCTCTGGGCCGCGGGCGCGTTCGGTCTTTTCACCGGAATTGCCGCCACGATCAAGCCCTCGGGCCAGCTATTTTTCACTGTCCTCGTCGTTCTGCTTTGGCTGCGCCTGCGCGAGTTGCACAGGCCAAAGGCCCCGTACCTAGCCGCCTCGATTGCGGGGTTCGCGGTCCCGCTGCTGGCGTGCAGCCTCTACCTTGTCCATCATGGCGCGTTCGGCGCGTTTATTGCGATCTGCAAGGGGATCGGCGCGTATCACGCTTCGCTGGGGCGGCCCGCCTTGTGGAGGCTGGTGGTGGGCAGCTTTCCTTCGGTGCTGCTGGCGGTCGCGATTCCGGCGTTGCCATTGTTTATTGTCGCGAAGTGGTGGAGGCAATGGGAACACCTGGCCATTACGTGCTGCGTGGTCATTGGCGCGGCGTCATACATCATCCAGGGCAAAGGGTTTCCGTATCATCGCTATCCGACGGAGGCGTTTATGCTGCTGCTATGCGGGATGGTGCTGGTGGCGATGCTGAAGCAGACGGGTTGGAGGCGCGGCGTCGCGGTGGTGGGACTGCTGGCGGGAGCGCTTTACCTTGCGCCGGCTTCGGCGGCGATTGCGCGGCATTACGATTGGCGCGACCAGGAGTTTCAGCAGATGTTGACCGCCGATCTGACGCAGCTTGGAGGCCCGCGGCTTGACGGCAAGGTGCAGTGTCTTGAGATGGCGGCGGAGTGTCAGAACACGCTCTACAATATGCGGCTGGTGGAGGCGACCGGGTACATGTACGACTGCTACATGTTTCAAGCCCAGCAGACGCCCGTGAGCCTGAAATATCGCGCGGACTTCTGGGCGGCGATCCATGCCCATCCGCCGCAGGTGTTCGTCGTCACCAATCAGGATTGTTTTACGTTGCATCGAGGGTTTGGATTGACGGCGCGGTGGCCACAGTTTCAGGACTATTTGCAGAGCGAGTACACGCTGGCGGCGCAACGCACTCCACCGCACCTGCTCGGCTGGTGGCGACATCCGGCGGTGCCGTTTTCCTACCAGCTCTATGTCCGCAACCATCCGGGTGGCCCATCTTCGCCGGTGGCTTCATCGCCGGCTAAGGTGGGGTACGCGCAATGAAGCGTTCTACTCAGCAGAAGTTTCGCGCGCCGTGGATCATCTTCTGGGCGGGGTTCGCGCTGCGAATTGCCTGCATCGTCATCGGCCACACCTACCGGATTCAGGCCGTCGGCGACCATTTTCGCTTCGGCTTCGAGATGGGGAGGATTGCGCGCTCGCTCGTACAGAGACACGGCTATGCGAACCCGTTCAACGGGCCTTCGGGGCCGACGGCGTGGGTGACTCCGCTGTATCCGCTGCTGATGGCGGCCAGCTTCAAGCTCTTCGGGATTTATACGAATGCGGCGGCGTTCTTCCTGTTGGCTTGCAATAGCGTGTTCTCGGCGGCCATCGCTCCGGCGGTATATGAGATCGCGGCGCGGTGCTTCGGTGCGCGGGGAATCGCTCGGCGTTCGTCAAAATATGCCGAGCCCGTGGCGTTGTGGTCGGCGTGGATGTGGGCGGTGTATCCGGCAGCGCTGCAGTATGCGATCCACTGGATTTGGGAGATGTCGCTTTCGACGTGCCTGTTTACGTGGACGATGGTGCTGGCGCTGAGACTGCGGGGAGTTGGGGAGAAGGAACAGGGAACAGGGAACAGGGAACATGAAACTCGCAGATTTCGGAGAAGCCGACTCGGAACCTGGAGTGCGTTCGGCTTGCTGTGGGGGTTGGTGGCGTTGTCGAACGCTTCGTTATTGCTGTGCTTTCCGGCGACGATGATTTGGATTTTGTGGCCGCAGGGCAGGAAACAGGAAACAGGAAACAGGAAACAGCGTCAAGCGCGAAGGTTTGCTGGAGCGGCGTTGGCGTGCGTTGTCTTCGCCGCAGTGATGGCACCGTGGGTGGTGCGGAATGAGCGAGTGCTTCATGCGTTCATACCGACGCGCTCGAACTTTGGCGCGGAGTTGTACGAGTCGACGCTGCCATCGCACGACGCGATGCCGTGGGGCACGTCGATACCGCTGTGGACGGGTGATCCCGAGTTCAAGAGCTTTGTGCGGATGGGCGAAGTGGCGTATTCGCGCCAGCGTGGCGGTGAGGCGAAGGCGAGGCTGCGCGCCAATCCTGCACAGTTTTGGCGTTATACGCTGGACCGGTTTCTTTTCTTCTGGGACGACACGCCGCAGCCTGTCGACAAACATCCTGTGCAGGGATTTCTACGCGACCTGAGCTATGCGTTCTTGAGCCTATGCGGTTTGCTGGGGCTGGGGCTTGCACTGAAGCGGCGCGTAGCTGGTGCAGGGCTGATGGCGCTCGCGTTCTTGCTGGTTCCGCTGCCGTACTATCTGGTCACGGTGCAGGCCAGGTTTCGGCATCCACTGGAGCCGTTGATTGCGGTGTTGGCCATTTATTTGTTTCGATCAACGGAGCCGCGCAAGAAAGGACAAGCAACGACGAACGCGGAGAGGCTGTCGGCTCAGGGGTAGCAGGTTGTGAGTGAG
>JALYTE010000471.1 GCA_030854435.1 Acidobacteriota bacterium
AGCAGATTCCCTTCGGGAATGACAGAAAGAAAAACAACAGCAACAACAGCAGATTCCCTTCGGGAATGGCAGAAAGAAAAGCAAAGGCAACTACAGCAGATTCCCTTCGGGAATGACAGAAAGAAAGGCAATGGCAACAGCAGGGCCTATGCGGAGACTAGGCGGAACCATTAGCGAAGGAAGGCGACGGCGAGGGAGACGATACCGAGCAGCGTGCCGATGCCGCCGTCCTTGATGACGGCCTTTAAGGCGCTGTCGGGGAGGAAGACGATGTCGTCGGCCTGGAGGACGGGGTCGGGGGCTTTGCCGTAGAGCACTTTTTTGATGTCGATTTTGACGAGCACGCGGCGATTTTCGACCGTGCGAATGATGCGGAGGTCGGAGTAGTCGCCCTCGAAGCTGGGGCCTCCGGAGAGGGCCGCCACCTGCATGAGAGTGAGGGGCGAGTTTTGCAGGATGGGGACCGCGCCCTGGGTCTTGAACGCTCCGAGCACGTAGACCACGCCGACGCGGGCGACGATGATCGTGTCGCCGCCGAAGACGGGAATGTTGGCGAGCGCGCTGCGGGCGGGGTCGGTGCCGAGGTCGACGACGATGGGTTGGGCGAGCCCCGGGCGGTCGATGGTGACGATGTGGCTGGCGGTGGGCGGCAGGCCGCCTGCGGCTGCGAGGATGTCGAGCAGGCGGCGCTCGCCCACGATGGGGATGACGCCGTGGACTTCGCCGATGAGGGAAACGGCGGCGCGGGGGCCTTCGACGAGTTGAAGGGAGACCTGGGGGTCGCGGAACATGCCCGCGTCGATGAGTTGCTTGGCGATGAAGTTCTCGGCGGCGGCGATGGTGAGGCCGCCGAGCGAGACGACGCCGATGAGCGGCAGTTGCACCTTGCCGTCGACGCCGACGCGGACGGTAGCGAGGTAGTCTCCCGGGCCGAAGACTTTGACGGTGACGACGTCGCCGCTGCCGAGGACAACGTCGCGGCTGGCGGGGAAGAGGATGGCGGGGTCGGTGGTGAGGGTGGTGGGACGGTTGATGCCGGCCGAAGGGGGGAGGGCCGGGCCGTTGAATTGGGCGACGGCGGGGAGGGTGGCGAGGAGGGTAACGGCGAGGAGGGCGGATTTTAGAACGAGACCGAAGTTGCTTCGTCGCGAAGACTCGTGTCGAGATGCCAGGCCTGAGGTGGTGAGGGCTGCGGGTCTCTCCACTGCGTCTTCGCAAAAGCGCGAAGGCTCCGGTCGAGATGACAAGTCTGAGGTGGCGCGGGCGGCCAAGGGTGTCTGCATTAGCGGTCTCCCTTCGTGGAGTCGTCGGTGCGGAGTTCTTCTTTTGATTTGTTGCGGGACTTCGGGGTCCAGCTTTGGGTGTCCACGCCGGCGTAGGAGTAGCCGGAGTAGCCGTAATAGCCGTAGTACTCGGGGGAGTTGAGATCGACGGCGTTGAGGACGATGCCGGTGAGCGGGGCGCCCGCGCGCAGCAGCAGGTCGCGGGCGCGGCGGACGACTTGCCGGGACGATTTGCCGTGGCGGACGATGAGGACGACCGCATCGGACTCGCGCGCGAGTACCACGCCGTCCGTTACGGACAACAGCGGAGGGGAGTCGATGACGATGTGGGTGTAGGTCGCTTTCAGCTTTTCGAGCAGCTCCGACATGGTCGCCGAACCCAGCATTTCGGTGGGGAACGGAGGCACGGGGCCGCTGGCGAGCACGTCGAGGTGGGGCACGTCGGGGGCGCGCTGGATGGCTTCTTCGAGAGTGCTGCTGCCGGTGAGAACGGTGGTCAGGCCGATGCGTCCGTTGAGGCCGAAACGGTGGTGGACGGTGGGACGGCGGAGGTCGGCGTCGATCAGCAAGACGCGCACGCCGCGCTGGGCGAGCACGCAGGCGAGGTTGGTCGAGACGGTGGTCTTGCCTTCGGAGGGCGTGGCGCTGGTGAGCAGGATAGTGACCGGCGGATGGCCGGCGGTGGAGAGAAGAAGTGAAGTCCGCAGCGCGCGGAACGATTCCGCGAACTGGGACTTGGGATGGGCAAGGACGTCGACGTTGCGCTGCGCGGGGGTGAGCGAGGCCGCGTCGCCGCCGCCTTTGCGGGCGCGGGGAATGAGCGCCAGAGAGGCGAGACCGGTGACCGATTCGATCTCCGCGATGCTGCGCAGGCCGGTGTCCAGCGTTTCGAGAATGAAGGCGAGGATGACGCCGAAGACCAGACCGATGGCGCTGTACAGCGTCAGCAGGGAAGAGCGCGGCTGGAGCATGGCGGAGGCCGGGGGCCGGGCTTCGTCGACGATGTCGATTTCCTGCGACTCCAGGCCGGCCTGGACGTCGGCGGTGCGAATGCGTTGCAGGAGGCCTTCGTAGATGGTGCGGTTGGACTCGTAATCGCGCTGCTTGAGGGTGTATGCGACCAGGGCGTCGCGAAGTTTATAGGCGTCGGCCTTCTGGCCTTCGAGCGCGGCGGTGGTCTGTTTCTCGTTGGCCAGGGCGGCGACGTAGGCCTGCTTGGACTGGTCGACGAGGCGGGCCTGTTCCTTGTCGATGGCGCGCTGGAGTTCGTCGATTTGGGCGCGGGCGGCTTTGGCTTGCGGATTGTTGGGGCCGAGATAGGCGTTCGACTGAGCGAACGCTGCTTTGTCGGTGGCCAACTGGGAGCGGAGGGCTCCGAGACCGCTCTGTCCGCCGCCGGGTGCGATGTCGATGAGGCTTTCGATGGAATCGGGCGAAGCGCTGGAGAGGACACGGTAGCGCGACTCGGCGAGGATGCGGGCGATTTGCGCGGCGGCGGAGGCCCGGGTGAGGTCGTCGAGCGAGATGGTGATCTGATTGTGGTTGGAATCGAAACCTAGAACGCCGAGCTGCTTTTGCAGGTCGAGGACCTGGTTCTGCGAGGCTTCAACTTCCTGCTTCAAAGGGACCAAGCGGCTGGAGAGCCATTTTGTGACGCGCTCGCTGGCCTTGCCGCGCGCCTCCAGAGTGTGGTCGATGTAGGCCTGGATGACGGTGTTGACGATGTCGGCGGAGAGTTTGGGGTCGAGACTGTCGTAGGAGATGCGAATGATGTCGGTCTTGGGCACTGCTGTGACGCGCAGGCCGCCCCCTAGCGCGCCCAGCACAGCCTGCCGGACGCGGGGGTCGTCGATGTTGCGACGCGGTGCGTTGGGTTGGCCGCCTCCGAAGTAGGGATTGTTGGCGAGATCCATGTCTCTGGCAACGGAGGCCAGCAGCGTTTCGCTCTGGAGGATGGCGACCTCGGTGGGCATACGGTTGGAGGACTCATTGCCCAGCGGGCTGGAGGAATTTACGCGGTACTGGTCGGAGGAGCCGCGGCGAATTTCGATCGTGCCGTAGGCGTCGAAGATGTGGGGCTGGGTGGCCCCTTTGTAGAGTCCGTAGGCCATGCCGGCGAGCAAGCAGGCGAGGATGACCCACTTTCGCTTGCGGAGCACGAGCAGGATGTCCGACAGGGTGGTGTCGGACACGGCCTGTCCTCCCCCGTCTCGTACCGGGTCGGCGAGTCCGCCACCTCCGGGAGTTGCGATTCTCTGGGGATCCATCTGCGCTAGTTTACGCGAATAAGGTTTCCTGGGCCACAAACAAACGGAGTCGATGCGGGCGCCGGCGTTGGAAGACTTTACAATGGAGGCATACGCAATAAAAATTCTCAGTTTGGACGTGTCGACAAGTATGAGCAAGAAGATTCAGATTGCCGTTGTAGGCTCGGGTTATGTCGGTCTGGTAGCCGCGGTTTGTTTTGCGGAGATGGGCCACGACGTGATCTGCGTGGACAACGACGAGAGTAAAGTGGCGGCGCTCAAGGGTGGCGATACGCTGATCCACGAGGACCATTTGCCGGAACTTTTGAACCGTTACCGCAACAAGCGGGTGCGGTTTATGACCGATCTGGGCGAGGCGACGCGCGAGTGCGACGCTATTTTTATCGCCGTGGGTACGCCGCAGAGCGAGAATGGCGACGCCGACCTGTCGTATGTCGAGGCGGTGGCGAGCGAGATCGCGCGGTCGATCAAGAGCTACAAAGTGATCGTCGAAAAGAGCACCGTGCCGGTGTATACGAATGAGTGGATCCGGCGGGTGATCGAGCGCAATGGCGTGGACCGCGAGATGTTCGACGTGGTGTCGAACCCGGAGTTTCTGCGCGAGGGCACGGCGGTTTCGGATTTTCTGCATCCGGATAGGATTGTGGTGGGCGCGGACAGCGAACGCGCGGCGGCGGTGATGAGCGCGATCTATGCTCCGCTGACCGGCGGCGAGTATTACAAAAACGAGAATATTATTCCGGGGGCGTTTTCGGCGCGGAACCCGCCGCCGCTGCTGCTGACTTCGACCAAGAGCGCGGAGATCATCAAGCACGCCTCGAACGCGTTTCTGGCGTTGAAGATTTCGTTCATCAACGCGGTCTCAAACCTGTGCGAAGCGGCGGACGCGAATGTCGAGCAGGTGGCGCGCGGCATGGGGTTGGACAGCCGCATCGGGCCGCGGTTTCTGCGGCCGGGGATCGGCTACGGGGGTTCGTGTTTTCCGAAAGATGTGGCGGCGTTTCGTGCTGTTGCCGAGCAGATGGGCGTGGACTTCAGTCTGTTGACCGAGGTGGAAAAGATCAACGTGTTGCAGAAGAAACGCTTTCTGAGCAAGGTGCGCTCGGCGCTGTGGACGCTGCGCGGAAAGAAGCTGGCCGTGCTCGGCCTCGCGTTCAAGGGCGAGACGGACGACATTCGCGAGTCGCCCGCGATCGACATGGTGGAGATGCTGCTGGCCGAGGGCTGCGCGGTGACGGCGTACGATCCGGCGGCGATGGACCGCGCGAAAGGAGAGCTTCCGCCCTCCGCGCAGATGCGGTACGCGGAGAGCGCGTATGCGGCCGCCGAAGATGCGGACGCGCTGCTGATTTTGACCGACTGGCAGGAGTTTGCGACGCTCGACCTGCACAAGTTGAATGAGGCGCTGCGGTATCCGATCGTGATCGACGGGCGCAATCTTTACGACCCGCAGACGATGGTTGAGCATGGGTTTACGTACATGAGCGTGGGTCGTCCGGCGGTGAAGCCGGTGCGCGAGGTTGTTGGGGCTTAGAGGCAAGATCATAGAGGTGTGCGTGTAACAGACTTGGATGCCCAAACGAAATACGGGGGTCCTTCACTGCCCTCAGGATGACGGCGAAAAACAAGCAAGAGCAAAAGCAGATTCTCTTCGGGAATGACAGAAAGAAAGACAACAACAGCAACAGCAGATCCTTCGCTGCGCTCAGGATGACAATCTAAAAATGAACACTGGGACTATTCTGATAACGGGAGCGGCGGGTTTTCTCGGCTCCCATTTGTGCGACGCGCTGCTGGCCGAAGGCAACGATGTCATCGGTGTCGATGATTTATCGACCGGCAATTTGGCTAATCTTGCGCACCTGAAGAGCGAGCCGAGGTTTCGGTTCGAGGAGCGGGATATTTGTGGGCCGTTCGATTGCGGACGGATCGACGGGCTGTTTAACCTCGCGTCGCCGGCGAGTCCGCTGGATTATTTGCGACTCGGCATCGAGACGCTGCGGGTGGGTTCGGCGGGGACGCTGAATACGCTGGAGCTGGCGAAGAAATATGGGGCCACTTATTTACATGCGTCGACTTCGGAGTGCTATGGCGACCCTGAAGTTCATCCCCAGGTGGAGAGCTATTGGGGGCACGTGAATCCGGTGGGACCGAGGTCGGTGTACGACGAGGCCAAGCGGTTTTCCGAGGCGGCGGTTTCGGCTTACCAGCGGTATCACGGCGTGAATACGCATCTGGTGCGTATTTTCAACACCTATGGGCCGAGGCTGCAACCCAACGATGGGCGCGTGATTTCAAACCTGATGATGCAGGCGCTGCGCGGGCAGGCGTTGACGATCTATGGCGATGGTTTGCAGACGCGGAGCTTCTGTTATGTGTCCGATTTGATTGAGGGGATTGTGCGGTTGTCGAAGTCCGACGAGCATGGGCCGGTGAACATTGGCAACCCCGATGAGTGGACGATTCTGGAGTGCGCGAAAGAAGTGCAGCAGCTGATTGGGGAGTGCGAGATTGTTTTCAGGCCGTTGCCGCAGGACGATCCGGCGCGGCGTTGTCCGGACATCGCGCGCGCGCGGGCGTTGTTGGGGTGGGAGCCGAAGGTGGCGTTGCGCGAGGGGTTGGCGATGTCGGTGGAGTATTTCAGGGGTTGTTTGGAGCGGGAAGCGGCGCGCGTGTAGGAACAGCAAAAGCCTTGACGCGAAGGGCGCAAAGTTTAAACGCGAAGTTCGCGAAGGTTCTAGCGCGCTGGGACGGGCGTGGTGTGGAGTTTGGGGCGCCAGGTGAATTGGGCGGCGATGGTGGTGTCGCTGCGCTGGCCGGGGACGTAGATGGGAGCTTTCCAGCGTTCGTATTGCAGCCAGGCGTCGACGGTGAGGTCGTGGGTCAGATTTTTGACGACGTCGAGCTTGAATTGATTTTGCGTCGTGCCCTGGGGGATGAAATCCTTGGGCGTTTTCTTGTTCAGATATTCAAGCTGAACCCACTCGTCGCCGGAGAGGTGATAGGTGAGCCACGCCTGGCCGCCCTTGGCTTCGCGACCGATCCAGTCGCCCAGGATGAAGCCTTTGTTGGTGTAGCCCTGGAGTTGAATGATTTCGAAGTAATTGAATCCACCGCCCACACTGCGCAGCGTCGAAGTGTCCGTACTGACCGCTTCCACGCGTAGATCGAGTTTGGGGAGATGCGGGAACTGGGAGAGAAAAAGCCCGGGCCGGTAGGCGGCGCGGCGCGGCGCGCTGGGGGGCGTTACATCGTCGTGGGCGATGGAGTCGGTGTAGAGAGTGAGGTAGCGGCGCACGAACGGCAAGCGGTAGGAGAAGTTGAAGGCGCTGAAGCGCGCGCCGGGATCGTTGCGTGAATTCTTTTCTTCGGGGGTGGTGTCCGAGATGTCGAAGAAGCTCTTGAAGAAGGTGTGCAGCGTGATGGGTTCGTGGCCTTTGCCGCCCCAGATGACGGTGCGCTGGAAGCCGAACTGGAAGTTGGCGGTCGGCGCGAAGGCGAACGTTTCCGAGTGGATCCAGGGGTCGTTGGGCGCGATGTGGCCTTTGAGCGAGCCGACGAAGAAGTCGTAGCGCAGCGGTCCGAGCAGCGCGGAGAGATACGGAATGTGCAGCGGCTCGACGCGGTTGATGCGGAAGGAGTAGATGTCCTCCGCGTTGTCGCTCCAGGCCAGTGCGCCGCCGAGCCCCGGGCCGATCCAGGCGTCGGATTTACCGAAGGAGATTTCGTGGCCAACGATGTGGTAAGAGAGCGTGGCTTCCTGGAGGCGGAAGGGATTTTGCGCGTTCACGGTGGGGCCGAAGGGGATGGTGGCGTCGGCCACGGGAGGTTGCGGCAGGACCCTCTCATCGAGACTGGCGATCGTGGTGGCGAGCGCCAGAGGATAACTGTCGCCTCTGGGCGCGTGCTGATATTCGCCGCGCACGTAGAGCGAGAAGCGGCCCATCTCGTTGACCGAGGTGAAGCCGGTGACGTTGTTGAAGCCTTTCGCGTAGGGGCGGCCGTAGTCGTTGACGATGGTTTGACCGAGGTGAAAGCTGTCGCGGAGGGGTGTGTCCGTAATGCCCATGAGACGCGTGTAGACGGATTCAACGCCGTAGACGCGGCCGCGGGCGAGGTTCTTGCCGGGAGTTTCGGCGGCGAGTTCATGGAGCAGTCGGGCGAGGATCTGCTGGGCCTGCTCGTCGCCCGCGTTGTTGACGTCGTCCGTGGTGAGTTGGAGGGCGTGGAGCAGGCTGCGGCGTGTCCACGGCCTCATGCCGATGAAAGCGGTGTCGAGGTAGCCGAGCGAGTAGAGGCGCAGCGCGAGCGGGTAGACGATGCTGTCGACCGGGATGTAGGTGCTGCCGAGGAAGTCGGGGCGGTCGGTCGGGGCGAGAGACGAGAGGTCGTAGGCGGGCGCGGAGGGCAGCGAGACCACCGTCGGGGGCGGGGCGAGCGTTACGTCGGTGGGTTGCGAGACCGTGGGTTTGACGACGATGGGGGCGTCGAGGGGGTCTTGGTAGGGCGTCGTGGGAGAGGCGGGTCGCGTCTGCGGTTGCGCGGGCGGCGGTGTTGGTTGCTGAGAGTCTGGCGTTTGTTGAATTGTGGAGGCAGGCTGCTGCGGCGGCTGCCGGGTTGACTGCGGCTGTTCCGTTGACGGCGCGGGTATTGAAGGGATGCTGCTGGCTGGAACCGGCGTCGGGGTAGGCATCGAAGGGGCCTGGGCGAACGCGGAGCCGAGGGTCAGGGGAGCGGCGAGAAGCGCGAGACGCAGATGGAGGGTGGTGCGGGCCATGTTGCCAGTGTAAATGCGTTGTAGGGTGTCTTCACATCCCCTACTGCGTTCAGACTCAAGCTCCGCATGACGCCGGAGAAACAAGCAACAGCAAAAGCGACAGCAGGTTCCCTGCGGGAATGACAGAAAGAAAAGCAAAAGCAAAAGCAAAAGCATATTCCTCCGCTACGCTGCGGAATGATAACCAAAGAGGTTGCGTGCGGCAAGGTAGCGGCGCATGGTGCGGAGGGGATCGGTTGCGGCGGATGTGTCGCCGGGGCGAGGCAGCACGCACCAGAGGACGGCGATTCCGTCGCCGAGGCGGGCGCGGTTGGCCGACTCCTGCATGACGCGGTAGACCGCGACGGCGTCGCTGCCGTCGACCGTGAGGACGGGGAAGTGAAGCTGTTTTGCGAGCTTCGACATTGACGGCCAGGAGAGGGCTTGCGGATTTTGAATGCGGCGTCCACCGGTCGCGTCGGCGCAGACCAGCAGCAGCGGCAACTCGGCGCGCGCGGCGTAGGAGAGCGCTTCTGCCCAGCCCGCTTCGGTTCGCGCCGTGGAGGGACCAGCGTCGGTGTAGTAGAGCGCGAAGCGGCCTGCGCCGGAGAGCTTCAGGCCGTGGGCGATACCCGCGACAGTCGCGAGGCGTTGACGGGTGGGAAGGGGAGGCGGTGGATTTTTTGGCGCGGATTTCTTGCGGGGGGTTGTGCGCTCGGTTGCTAGAAGGGCAGGGACGGACGTTCCGAGCGGTGGGCTGACGAAGTCTCCCGGCTCGACGTGCATGAGAGTGGCCGCGAGAATGGCTTCAAAACGCGGTGCTGCGGAGCTGCGAGGGATGAGGGCGCGGACGCGCTGCATCAGTGCGTAGAGTTCTTTGAGTTTCACGTTGGGGAGGAGTGGGTTTTCGGGCAATGGAAACCTGTTGTCGCGGTGGTGATGATGGTTCGGTGAAAACCCATGTCTCAGAAGCGAGACATGGGGCACCCAGTTTTGCGGCGGTACGGAAGAAAGCAGGTCCTTCGCTGCGCTCAGGATGACTGATTCAAAAAGGTAGTGACAGATTCAAATTAGGATGACAGTTTTCAAAGTGTGGGTGAAGCGTCAGGCGTGCGCTGGGTCTACGTTTTCGGTGGAGAGGCCGAGTTCAGCGAAGGCTTGTTCGGCGACTTTGGGTTTGACGACGCCTCCGCGAGCGAGCTTCGAGAGGGCGGCGGCGACGATGGATTCGGCGTCGATTTCGAAATGGCGGCGGAGATGCGCGCGGTTGTCGGAGCGGCCGAAGCCGTCGGTGCCGAGGGCGACCAGGCGCGTGCCGAGCCAGGGAGCGAGATTGTCGGGCAGCGACTTCATGTAGTCGCTGGCGGCGACGATGGGGCCGGTCGCGTTGCCGAGCGCGGTGACGACGTAAGGCACGCGCTCTTTCTCGGCGGGGTGCAGGCGGTTCCAGCGCTCGGTTTCGAGTGCGTCGCGGCGCAGTTCGTTGTAACTGGTGACGCTCCAGACGTCGGCGGCGATGGCGTATTTTTCGGCGAGGATTTGCTGGGCGCGGACGGCTTCGTTGAGGATGGGGCCGGAGCCGAAGAGTTGGACTTGTGCTGCGCCTTTTTCGGCGGTCTTGTATTTGTAGATGCCGCGCAGGATGCCTTCGCGGACATCTTCGCCCGCGGGCATGGCGGGCATCGCGTAGTCCTCGTTGTACATGGTGATGTAGTAAAAGCAGTCTTCGCCCAACTCGTACATGCGGCGCAGGCCGTCCTGGATGATGACCGCCATCTCGTAGACAAAAGCGGGGTCGTAGGTGAGGCACGTCGGGACGGTGCTCGACAGCACGGGCGAGTGGCCGTCCTGGTGCTGTAGGCCTTCTCCGAGCATGGTGGTGCGGCCCGCCGTTCCGCCCATCAGGAAGCCCTTGCCGCGCGCGTCCGCGAACGCCCACGCCATGTCGCCGATGCGCTGAAAGCCGAACATCGAGTAGTACATGTAGAAGGGGACGGTAGGGACGCGGTAGTTGGCGTAGGCCGTGCCCGCGGCGGTGAAGGAGGCCATCGCGCCCGCTTCGGTGATGCCCTCTTCGAGCACCTGGCCGTCGGGGATTTCGCGGTAGGAGAGCAGCATGTCGGAGTCGTGCGGGGTGTACTTCTGGCCTTCTGGGGCGTAGATGCCGACCTGCTTGATGACCGACTCGAGGCCGAAGGTGCGGGCCTCGTCGGGGACGATGGGGACGATCAGCTTGCCGATTTTAGGGTCTTTGAGCAAGCCGCGCAACATGGCGACGAAGCCCATCGTTGTGGACACTGTACGGGCTTTGGATCCGGCAAGCCACTCATTGAAGAAGTCGAGTTTGGGGGCGTCGAAGTTGGTTTTCGGGACTTCGCGTTTGGGGACGAATCCGCCCAGCGCTGCACGGCGCGCTTGCAGGTATTGGAGCGCGGGGTCGGAGGGGTCGGGACGGTAGAAGGAAGCTTCTTTGTCCGCGCCTTCGGGAAGCTGGATGTCGAAGACCTTGACGAACTGCGCCATGGAATCTTCGGTGAGCTTCTTTTCCTGATGCGACGCGTTGCGGGCCTGCGTGGTGCCGAGGCCGAAGCCCTTGACGGTTTTCGCGAGGATGACGGTCGGGCCGCCCTTGTGGTCGAGCGCTCGCTTGTAGGCGTTGTAGATTTTGACGGGGTCGTGGCCACCGCGATGCAGGTGGGCAATCTCGGCGTCGGTCTTGTCTTCGACGAGCTTGAGCAACTCCGGATATTTGCCGAAGAAGTGCTCGCGGAGGTACGCGCCGCCTTTGGCTTTGAAGGCCTGGTAGTCGCCGTCGACGCACTCTTCCATGCGCTTGAGCAGCAGGCCTTGGTGGTCGCGCGCGAACAGCTCGTCCCAGTCGGATCCCCAGACGACCTTGATGACGTTCCAGCCTGCGCCGCGGAAGTCGCTTTCAAGCTCATCGATGATGCGTTTGTTGCCGCGTACCGGGCCGTCAAGGCGTTGCAGGTTGCAGTTGACCACGAAGATGAGGTTGTCGAGTTGCTCGCGCGAGCCGAGCGAAATCGCGCCGAGGGTGTCGACTTCGTCGGTCTCGCCGTCGCCGACGAAGGCCCAGACTTTGCGGTCGGTCTGCTCGATGAGGCCGCGATGTTCGAGGTACTTCATGAAGCGGGCTTGGTAGATGGCGTTGAGCGGACCGATGCCCATCGAGACGGTGGGGAACTGCCAGAAGTCGGGCATCAGCCAGGGGTGGGGATAGCTCGAAAGCGCAGGCTCGCCGCGCAGTTCGTGGCGAAAGTTTTTGAGGCGGGCTTCGTCGAAGCGGCCTTCAAGAAAAGCGCGCGCGTAAACGCCGGGAGACGCATGGCCCTGGAAGTAGATGAAGTCGCCCGGCTGGTCGCCTTTGTCGCTCGCGTATTTTGCGTGGAAGAAATGGTTGTAGCCGACTTCGAGCAGCGTGGCGAGCGACGAGTAGGTCGCAATGTGGCCGCCGATGCCGGGGTCTTTCTTGTTCTGGCCGTGGACCATCGCCATGGCGTTCCAGCGCAGCAGGGCTTCGATGCGGCGCTCGAGCGCGCGGTCGCCGGGGTAGGGCACTTCGTCGTGTTTGGGGATGGTGTTGTTGTAGCGAGTGGTGAGGTCGCCGGTGGCGGGCACACCGGCTTCGCGCGCGCGCGTGCGGATCGCGGACAGGAGCGCGGCACCTTGTTCCCAGTCCTCGGCGACGACTTCGTCGAACGCTTCAATCCACTCCGCGACCTCGGCAGTCATGTCTTTCTTTACGGCTTCGTCGACGCTGGTCGGCATGGTGCGGATCCTCCTCGGTATACAAATGGTTCCATACAAAGGATAAATGCGGCTTATGGGATGCGCCAGTTTGAGGGTCAGGCGGCTTTGTCATACACAAACGGTGGAACGAGGGGACGAATCTTCTTGCGTTTGAGTCGACGAGCCTTTGCCAAGTCATACTGATGCTGCGCACCCGACCAGAAACCGTCAGATTTGCGAAATGCTTCATCCAGTTTTAGGGACATCAATGGCGATACGCTGGCGCGACCGTTCAAAATCATCGACAGATGGGCACGTGTTACGCCCAGGTGCTTGGCTAAGGCGGTCACCGTGATCTCTCCCCCCATTGCGGCACGAATCAATCGTCCAGGATGTGACGGGTTGTACATCTCCATAAAATCTCCTAGTGGTAGTCCTGATAATCGAGTACTTCTGCGTCGCCATTTTCGAAGCGGAATGTCAGTCGCCAATTCGCGTTCACGCGAACTGACCAGTGGTCTTTCAGCTTGCCTCGCAACGGATGCAGAACCCATCCGCGGTTGTCCATATCGAAAGGCGACTTGGCAAGATTCAATGTTGAAAGCTGATCGCGTAACTTCTCTGCATGTGCAGGAATAATTCCTGCTTTCGAATCTTCGCGATAGAACTTCTCAAGGCCTCTATGCTTGAAGGATTTGATCACTGCTTCGCACCCTTCCTTCGTATAGTGTATGTATACGCCATACAGCCGTCAAGCGCCGGTTAGGTCGAGTAGTCGGCGTTGATGCGGACGTACTCGGCGGTGAGGTCGCAGGTGAGGAAGCGGCA
>JALYTE010000011.1 GCA_030854435.1 Acidobacteriota bacterium
TAAAACGGCTTCGCGCATTAGTCGAAATCGAATCCCCCAGCGACGACAAGGCCGCCGTCGACCGCGCCAACGACTTGGTCGCCGGTTGGGCCGTGGATCTCGGCGCGACCGTAAAGCGCCACAAACAGCGCGCATTCGGCGACGTGCTCGAACTGCGGTTTGGCACAGTCAAAAATCCGCGTGCCCAGCGCCCCCGCGTCCTCCTGATCGGCCATCTGGACACGGTCTGGTCCCTGGGCACGCTCGCAAAAATGCCGTGGAGAGAGAACGGCGGAAAAATCTTCGGCCCCGGCGTGCTCGACATGAAGGCCGGAGTCGTGATGGCGCTCGAAGCCCTTCGCATCCTCCGCAAACTCGATACCGAGCGCCCCGTCACGCTGCTGCTCAACAGCGACGAAGAAATCGGCAGTCCTGTATCTCGTCCCATCACGGAAAAAATCGCACAGCAATGCAGCGCGGTCTTCGTCCTCGAACCCGCGCAGGGCCTCGCCTACAAAACCGCGCGCAAAGGCGTCGGCCACTTTGATCTCCGCGTCACCGGCGTTGGCGCGCACGCTGGCGTCGACTTTCAGAGCGGCCACTCCGCCGTCCTCGAAATGGCGCACCTCGTCGAAACCGTCTCCGCCTTCACCGACCTCGCCAAAGGCCGCACGCTGAACGTCGGCGTCATCGCGGGCGGCACGCGGTCGAACGTCATCGCCGCCGAATGCGCAGCGCAAGTCGACGTCCGCATCGGCAAGGTCTCCGACGCGGCCGCGGTCGAGAAGTTCATGCGGGACCTGCGCGTCAGCGACAAAGCCTGCAAACTCGAAGTCACCGGCGGCCTCAACCGCCCGCCAATGGAGCGCAAGCCCGGCACCGTCGCCCTCTTCAAGCAAGCAAAAAAACTCGCCGCCGAAATCGGCTTCACGCTCGACGAAGCCTCCACAGGCGGCGGCTCCGACGGCAACTTCACCGCCGCCCTCGGTGTCCCCACGCTCGACGGCATGGGCGCAGTCGGGGCCGGGGCGCACGCCGCCCATGAACACATCGAGCGGGCACACCTCATACAACGCACTACCCTGCTCGCCGCCCTACTCGCTACTGTCTGATCACTTTAGAAGCTTTATCCCGACCCCGGCGCTATTTAGCGGACGCGAAGAAAGCGGGCAGAGCCAAAGCTCCGCCCGCCGGTTTTCTAAAACCTAGACTGTCTTTTTATCGCTTCGACTGGCCGCGCGATGCTTTCTTGATCTTGGCCTTGTTTTCGCCGCGAGCGCCTGTGCGTGGAGCTTTGGGAGCGGCCTTCTTGCGGGCGGCGCGCTTGACCGCCTTGCGCTCCGATTTGTCGGTGATGGATTTCGTGTTTGCCATTGTGTCGTTGTCTTCTCTCTGAACTTGAATGTATGCCGAACCCACCTTAACGACGATAAAACCGTCGCGAAGATGGGCCACCCAAAATTGTTGTGGCGTGGCGCTAGAGCCGTTCGAGTTGGGCGAACTTTTCGACCAGCTTCTTCATGCCGTGGCTACTGAATTGTACTGTAAGCCGGGCGTCTTCTCCGTCGCCTTCGCGCGCGAAGATGATGCCTTCGCCATATTTCGGGTGACGGACGCGGACGCCTTTGCCCAGGCCGGTCTTGCCGATGGGGGCTGGAATATCAAGTTTGGGGCGCGCAGGAAAGCGCGGGCCGCCGGGTTTGAAGCCCGCTCCGCCGACTCCGCCTTTGCCGAAAAATTGCGCGATATTGTCCAGCGACCCGGAGCCGCCGGCTTTTCTTGCCGCTGCGAAGCGTTGGGCGGCATACGTTTTCGCGCCAGCGCGAGGTGCTTCCTGAGAATCGTCTTCATAACTTGGATGGCGGTCGAAGTTTTCGTCGTCTTCCCTGCGAACCCGTTGCGGATACGGCGTGGAATAAGTTCCGCGGAAAGCCGGTGGGCTGAGGTCTTCGACCAGACGCGACGGCACTTCCTCGATGAAGCGCGAAGGCATCGACGACTCCGGCGAGTCGCTGCCGTAGCGGCGGCGATAGCGCGCGCGGGTCAGAATGAGCGTGTCCATGGCGCGCGTCATTCCGACGTAGCAAAGGCGGCGCTCCTCTTCCATCTGTGTCGGGTCGACCAACGTGCGCGAGTGCGGGAAGAGACCCTCTTCCATGCCCGCGAGGAAGACCAGCGGAAACTCCAGACCCTTCGCCGCGTGCAGCGTCATCAGCGTGACGCGGGCTTCGGCGGAGTAGGAATCGGCGTCCGAAACCAGCGCGGCGTGATCCAGAAACTCCGCCAGCGTCTCTCCGCGAGACGTTGCGTCCTGCGCGGCGTTGGCCAGCTCCTTCAGGTTCTCGATGCGGGAGAAGGATTCCGGCGTTGCTTCGTCTTCGAGGGCTTTGATGTATCCTGAGCGGTCGTTGAGAAACTTGATCAGTTCGGGGAGCGTCGCCGGGTCGCCGGGATTGCGGAAGGCTGGACGGTCGGCTTCTTCGGTTTGCGGGGAGTCGGCGTTTTGTTGGCGGAGACGACCGGAGATCGCGTCGCTCGCGGACTGTTTCAGCGGGACAGGCGCGAAGGGGTTGAAGGAAGCGGCGTCGAGCGCGGGAAAACCCTCAGCACACTCATCCTGATCCACAATTTTGTCATCCTGAGTGGAACGAAGGATCTGCTTTTCTTCCGGTCTCGGCTGCGCGTTCTCGGGGGCGAGCGTACTGATCTCTTCCGAGGGGCCGAAGTCGAAACCGAAATTGAAGCTGGTGTCGAAGGCGGTGTTGGCGTCGTTCGCAGCGACAGTAGGTGGAGCTTCATCGGGGGCGAAACCGAAGTCGAAATCGGTGTCGTCCGCAAGGGTTTCGGGATCGAAGTTTGCGGCGGCGGCTTCGAGGTTGTTGAGTTCAGCGGCATCGGCGGCGAGGGTCGCGGCGAAATCAGGACCCAGCATGGCGCGCGCGTCTTTGATGAGGCGACGAAAGCCGGCCAGTGCTGCAAGCGCGCGAGCGGGCAGCAGCTTCTCTTCGATGGCGCGCGCGATCGCGTCCCATGAGCTCATCCCCGTAGTGAGCGCGATGCGCTCCAGCGTTTCCATCGTGGTCTTGCCGATGCCGCGCGGCGGAGAGTTGACCACGCGGCCCAGCGCAACGGAGTCGTGCGGGTTCTGCACCAGCTTCAGATAGCTGAGCATGTCCTTGACCTCGGCGCGGTCGTAGAACGAGAAGCCGCCCACCATGTGGTACTGGATGTTGTAGCGGCGCAGCGCTTCTTCCACCAGCCGCGACTGCGAGTTGGTGCGATAGAGAACAGCACAGCGCGGGGCGTCTTCACTCTCGCCCGCTTCGCGTAGATATTTCTGAATGCGGTCGGCGATGAAGAGCGCTTCGTTTTCGCCGTCGGGCGCTTCGTAAAATCCGATCAGAGAGCCGCCTTCGCGCGACGTCCAGAGGTTCTTGCCCTTGCGCTGAATGTTTTGCGCGACAACGGCAGAAGCACCCTCAAGAATGATCTGGGTCGAGCGGTAATTTTGTTCGAGCCGAATGATCTGGACTGCGGGAAAGTCTTTCTCGAACTCAAGTATGTTCTTGATGTCCGCGCCGCGCCACGAGTAGATCGACTGGTCTTCGTCGCCGACCACGCACACATTGCCGTGCTTGCCGAGCAGTTTCATCAACTCGTACTGCGGCCTGTTCGTGTCCTGATACTCGTCGATGAGCAGATATTTGTAGCGGCGGTTGTAGCGCTCGCACACCTCGCTCGACGATTTCAGCAAGCGTACGGTTTCAAGCAGCAGGTCGTCGAAGTCCAGTGCGTTGGCCTTGAACAACTCCTTCTTGTAAACCTCGAAAATGTGCGCGATTTTTTCTTCCATCGGATTGGTGCTGGCGAGAAAGTATTCCTGCGGATCGATCATGTGGTTCTTCGCCCACGAGATGCGGCCCAGCGCAACACGCGGCTTCAACTGCTTGTCGTCGATGCCGAGCCGTTTGAGCGCGATTTTTACAACGGCCTGCTGATCGGTCTCGTCGTAAATCGCAAAGCTTCTGGTGAGACCGACGCCGTTGGTGCGCAACGCTTCGATGTCTCGTCGCAGCACGCGCACGCAAAAGCTGTGGAAGGTGGCCAGCGTCGGTTTGGCGAGCGTGGAGTGGCCGAGAATCTTCTCGACGCGCTCGGCCATTTCCTTCGCCGCCTTGTTGGTAAAGGTAACGGCGAGAATGTTGTCGGGCGAAACGCCGCGCTGCTCAATGAGGTACGCGATGCGATGCGTGATGACGCGCGTCTTGCCCGAGCCCGCGCCGGCCAGCAGAAGCACGGGGCCGTCGACGGCGACGATGCCTTCGCGCTGTTGCGGATTCATGTTCGCGAGAAGGTCTTCCACCCGTTGCGCTCCAGACTTCTATCTTAACGGAGTCGCAATTTGTGCGAATCGTCACGCCCCAAAAGCCGTTCGTCACACATCTGAAAATTCATGCACCGAAGCGGAACATCGGCAGTCTATTGCGCGTAGTGGCTGTTGTAGCGGGCCCACGAAAAACATCTTCGTGGGGCAGACTTCGCGCAAATGTTGTCTTTAAATATCGTTCCGAGGAGTGCTTTATGTTTCGTACAAAATTGATTGTCCCTGCTTTGTCCGTTGTGTGCCTGCTTGCGTCGCAGGCGGTCGTTCCGTCCGCGGCGTTGGCGGCAACTTCGCCGTTGCGCGCCATCGTTGCGGCGCAGCCAGTGGCCGGTGCGCGCATGGTGCATCTGAACCTGGCCAATGGCACCGCGAGCGCCTTGGAGTTGAAGATCGGTGAAACGCCTGTAACGCTTGCCGCCGGCGAAACCGTGAAGGTGAGCGCCTCGGCGGGAACGAGGATCATTCTCGCGGCCGCAGTGGGAGAGCGCCCCGCAGGCGAAGTGCTGGCCCAGGTGTCGAAGGACCTCTCCGGCGCAACGGTCCACATCAACTAAGGTCTGCCACTTTTATCGCATGGCCAATGGGGACCCTACCGCAAGCGCAGCTTGCGGTAGGGTCCTTTTCCTTTCACCCCTGAATTCCCAATTCCGGCCGTGCGCTATGCTGCATGAATGGATCAAAAACCTCAGCGCAGCATCGCCGTATTCTGCGCCTCGGCGGACGGGGCACGGCCAGCGTATCGCGCGGCCGCGGCCGAACTTGGTGGAGCGCTGGCGAAGCGCGGCATTGGCCTCATCTACGGCGGAGCGAAGGTGGGGCTGATGGGCGCGGTGGCCGACGCGACGCTGGCCGCGGGGGGCCATGTCGTCGGCGTGATTCCGCATGTGCTGGTCGATCTCGAAGTCGCGCACCCGGGCATCACGGAGTTGCACGTCACCAGCACCATGCACACCCGCAAGGCGCTGATGGCGGAGCGCGCCAACGCATTCCTCATCTTGCCCGGAGGCTTTGGCACGTTCGAGGAAATGTTCGAGGTGCTGGCGTGGCAGACGCTGAAAATCCACTCCAAGCCGGTGGTGCTGCTGAACGTCGATGGCTTCTACGACACGCTGCTGCGCTTCCTCGACGAGTGCGAGCGCGAAGGCATGATGCGCGGCAATCGCAAGGCACTGCTGGTGGCGACGAGCGTGGATGAGGCGTTGGCTCTGGCCGGTATGTAACGGGTGCAGGCCGCCAAGTGACCCCCGATTAACGGTAGGGTGCGGCTTCAGCCGCACCACAAAGGCAATCGATCAAGACGGCTTTAGCCGCTGGGGTAGGCCCTTCGGCGAATCAGCGGCTTTCCCCGCAGCCTGCAAATGCAAGATGGTCGATAGATACAATGAGAGAGCGATGCTCTCCAGCCACATCCCTCATCTTCGCTATCTCTGGCTGGTCTGCGCGTCGCTGATTGCGGGCGTAATGAACGCGATGGCGGGCGGCGGCTCGTTCGTTTCATTTCCGGCGATGCTGGGCATGGGCGTTCCACCGATTCAGGCCAACGCGACCAACACCGTCGCGCTGTGGCCCGGACAGTTGACGTCGCTGGCCACGCTGCGCGGAGACGTGCGCCGCGACCTGCTGCCGCCCGTCGTCATCACCAGTGTCCTGGGCGGGGTGACCGGCGCGGAGATTCTGCTACATACCACGCAGCACACGTTCTTTCGCCTGATTCCGTGGCTAATTCTGATCGGGACGCTGATCTTCGCGGCCAGCGGACCGGTATCGAAGTGGCTGCGCGAGCGGGCCAGGCATCCACAAATCGAGCGCCCGATTTCGCCGCTACTGTTGAGCGTGGCGTTGTTTCCAGTGAGCGTTTACATCGGTTACTTCGGCGCGGGCGGAGGCATTGTGGCGATGACCGTGCTGGCGTTGTTCGGCGTTGAAGAGATGCACAAGCTGAATGCGATGAAGCTGGTGACGGCGAGCTTGTCGAACTTCGTTGCGGTGGTCACGTTCATCGCCGCCGGCTTTGTGTTGTGGCGCTACTGTCTGGTCTCGATGGTGTTTGCCGGCCTGGGCGGATACATCGGTGCGAAGTGGACCAAGCGCACCGACCCGGAGGTATTGCGCGCCATCGTAGTTGCCACCGGCTGCGCGATCTCAGCATATTTTTTCTGGAAGCAGGCCCACGCATGAGTCACGAAGGCATCACGTTCGTCAGCCCGGAGCAAGCGCAGCGCGCGGAAAGCGGCCCGCCCAAACTTACCGGCGATGCGATCTCGCCGCTGAAGGTCCGCGTCGACAAGACCGGCGGCACGGGCATGGAAATCGACTGGCGCGATGGGCACTCGAGCGCGTGGAACTTCGCTTGGCTGCGCGCTGCCTGCCCTTGCGCTACGTGCCACGAAGAGCGTGACGCAGACGGCCGCGCGCCGGGTATCGCAAAGCCGAAGCCCGCAAGTCTGCTGCCGATGTACGAAGCTCCAGCGCGGCCCGTCGAGGTCACGCCGGTCGGCAAGTATGCGATTCGCTTCAAGTGGAGCGATGGCCATCAGGCCGGGCTGTACTCCTGGGACTACCTGCGCAACGTGTGCGACCGCGTGGCGCGAGAGCAGGCCAGTGCAAAATAGAAACATGCGACGACTTACATTTGCGACTGTGTTACTCGGGGCCGGGGCGATGGCGGGTTGCGATCGCACGCCACCGCCCAAGCCGCTCGACCAACTGACGTCGCAGGAGGCGCGCGGACATTCTGTGTTCGAGGCGCACTGCGCGTCCTGCCATTACGACCGCAAGTCGGCGCCGCTGCATGGCCCGTCGATGCTCGGCGTGTTCAAGAAGCAATACTTGCCCAGCGGCGCTCCCGCGAACGACGACCGCGTTTCCGCGACCGTCCTGCATGGGCATAATCTGATGCCTGCGCAACCGCAGACGGACCCGCAGGAACTCGCCGACCTGCTGGCCTACCTGCACACGCTTTAGGAAAATGATGCCCGACAAAAACCACATGCGCCACGCCGATGTCACCGTCGATCCCAACGCGGAGGCCAAGCTCGAGCGCGGCCGTCTGCCCATCGTGACGCCCGCCGGGGAACGCGCGGGAATGCTGCCCGGCATCGCGGGCATCTGCATGTTTCTGCTGCTGGTAACGATGCTGAATGCGTTTGGCGCGGTCCACGGAGCGTTCGGCGCGGCCGCCGCAAGGTACAGCGTTCTCGCGATCTGCACGCTGCTGCTGGCCGGAATCTTCGGCCTACTGCGACTGCGACGGTGGGGCTGGGCGCTGGTGATCGGGGGCTGCCTGGTGATGAGCCTCGGCGACATCGCGTTCTTCATGCACACCCACCTCGGATTTTTCATCGTGCGCGGTCTGCTGGAGATGGTCTTCTTCCTCTACCTGAGCCGCACCGAAGTGCGCGAGCGTCTGCGCTAGTTTTTGGAGCGAATTCAACGATGGCATAAAGGCAATCGGCCGAGTGTCGTTGGGGGTGCGCCCACATTCATCGTGACGATACAATCGAAGATGCCGATGGCTCCGCTCGTCCAATCCGAATCGCTGATCCAGATCGATCTCTCGCCGCGCAAGCCCGTGGCGAAGCCGGAGTGGCTGAAGGCGCGCGCGCCGATGGGCGAGACGTTCCACGCGCTCAAAAAGCTGGCGCGCGATCTCAATCTGCACACCGTCTGCGAGAGCGCGCACTGCCCCAACATTGGCGAGTGCTGGAACCAGAAATCGGCGACGTTCATGATGCTCGGCAACCTGTGTACGCGCCGCTGCGGCTTCTGCGCGGTGCCCAAGGGCAAGCCGCAGCCGATCGACCACAGCGAACCGGAGCGCGTGGCGTATGCCGTCGCGCAGCTTGGATTGAAGCACGCGGTCATCACCAGCGTGAACCGCGACGACGACAACCTGGGCGCGGCGCAGGCGTTCGTCAATGTGATTCACGAGATTCGCCGCCAGGCCCCAGGATGCCGCGTTGAAGTGCTGACGCCGGACTTTCAAGGCGTCGAAGAGGCGCGGCGATTGGTGGTCGCGGCCCGGCCTGAGATTCTGAATCACAACATCGAGACCGTTCCGCGGCTCTACCGCGTGGCAAAATCCGGCGGACGCTATGAGCGTTCGTTGGCGTTTCTCGATGCCGCGAAGCGCGAGTCGGCGCAGTATCCCGACGGGCCGCTCGTCACCAAGACCGGCATCATCGTCGGCATGGGCGAGGAGATGCACGAGTTGCTCGGCGTCTTCCGCGACCTTGCTGATCGCAAGGTCGATATTCTCACCGTCGGGCAGTACCTGCGACCTTCGCGCGACCATCTGCCCATGTCGCGCTTCTACACGCCGGATGAGTTTGCGTTCCTGAAACACGAAGCGCTGGCGATGGGCTTCCGGCATGTGGAGAGCGGGCCCTTGGTGCGCTCGAGCTACCACGCGCACGAACAGGCGCAATCGACCGGGCTGGCTTAGAGGGGATCGCATGAGTCCGAATTATCCAATCACATCGCAAGAAAACTCGCGTCGAATTCGTGCCGAGATTCGCAGCGTTTTTCTTGAAGTGTGGGATCCAATAGGCATCAGAGACGAACCGAACGCGCAGAATGAATACGACAGTTACATCGGACGAGCGTTTGAACTTCTGATGGCGAACGCGACGGATGCGAAGTTCGCGGAGTATCTGGACTGGATCGTCGAAGGGATGGGAATGGACCCTTCTCGCACTTCACCAGCAGATGTCATTGAAGCCCTCCGCGCGATACCGCTTATCGAACAGGCGTAGGATTAAGGCATGTCTATTGTCGTTCACATCCCGCTCTCAGAGTTGCCGGATTCGCAGATACTGCGAGACCGCATTCGCAGCGCTGAAGAAATCGTGTTGGAGACGGCGGATGAATCGTTCCGCTTTACGCGGGAGCACAAAGGTCCCGGGCGGACTGCGGCGGAAATGCTGGAACTGCTTGGAACCCGGGGTGACATCGAGATCGATGGTGAATGGTCGTCCGATATGGTGGCAATCATGCGTGAGAACCGGGCACACGACCGAGATCCATGGGCGGAGTAGTCGACACCTGTATATTCGTCGCAGCTGAACGCCGTAGCCTCAGCCTCAAAGAACTTTTTAGGCGAATCGATGACGTATTGCCGGCGCAACGAATTGTCGTTTCTTCGATTACTGTAGCCGAGCTTGTGCAAGGCATCTACCAGGGAGACCGAGCGCGCTCCCGAAAGCGCATGGCCTACATAAGTAATCTCATGGATATTCTTCCGATAGTTCCATTTTCAAGAGAAACGGCATGGATCGCCGGTCGCATTCGCGGAGAGCAGGCGGCAGCGGGGAACATGCTCCCTTTTGCGGATTCTCTGATTGCTGCGTCGGCGCTCGGTCTGGAGTATTCAGTTTTAACCCACAACGTCAAAGACTTCGCACGAATTCCTGGACTTCGAGTGATAGCGTTCACGCTTCCATAGCCTCGCTTTGTCAAAACCCGATCACTCTTCCGCGCACTTTGTTGATGTTGCGGCGATCTTGCTTCGTCGGTCGGCCCGTCGGCATTCCACCAGACTCCATCATGGCTCTGCGCTCTTCGGCAACCTTCTGTCGCAGAATGCGACTGGCTTCCGTCTCGCGATAGAGCGTTTGCGCGACCGTTGCGGGGCCGCGCACGGAACTCAGATGTAGGACTTCGACCTCGAAGTCGCCGCCTTCGTTGCGAATGTTCAGCATGTCACCGACGCGGACATCGCGTGCGGGCTTGGCGGCGTGGCCATTCGAGGAAATCCTGCCGAGGTCGCAAGCTGTCGAGGCGTCAGAGCGCGTCTTGAAGAAGCGAGCCGCCCATAGCCATTTGTCGAGCCTTACGTTGTCCATTCGGGATGCCCTACGAAAAAGTGAGAGACCTACTTTGGGCGACGTGTTGGATCCGTAGGAGGATGACGGCGGTCTTTTCTACGCGGTACACGCACAGATACGGCAGAGGTTGCAAAGCAAATTCACGAATCCCATTGTCCCGTGATGGACGCCCCAAGTGTGGGAACTTCCGCAGATAAGACAATTCTCGATAGATGCGGACCACTGTCGGTTTGGCGAGCGTAGGCCGATGCGAACAAAGATAGTCGTAGATACTTTCAAGATCGTCGGCTGCGTCTGTAGTCCATCGCAATCGCACTATCTTGCGAGCATCGCCGCGACGCGCCGGTCCATCTCTTCTTCTTCCAGCAACTCGCCACGATCCGCTTGGGCAATGGCATGCTCGATTCCTACCCACCTCTGTTCTTCGCTTTGCAGCAGGACGGTTGCCGTCTCAACCAGGAGGTCGCCGACATTCTTCCCCTCGTGGCGAGCGATCTCGGCTAACTTCGTTTCTTGCGCGCGGCTTAGAGTCAGTTCCATATAGCGAGATTATGACGTGAGAGCAGCGTCGTCAATTTTTTTCACTTCGACCAGCGTCGAGTAAAACGTCGCTCCACCACCGATATCGGTGAGCGCTTGACTTGTCAGCGCGTTGACGTTCGCACCGTCGCGCGAAAGCTTTTGCCAGTCGAGCCGCGCGGAGACGACGCCGGGACCGACCTTCGCATCGCCGTTGGCGCCGACGAGAGCAGTCAGCGTGATGCGCCCACGGTCGTTCCAGATTGCGACCTCGTCCCCGGTCGCGATGTGGCGCGGCGCGGCGTCGGTCGCGTGCATCTCCAACAGGCCCGCCGTGCGGCGTTCCATGTGCTGGTGCGTGGGCAGGTTGGCGAAGGTGCTGTTCATATAGTTGTCGGCTTTGCGGCCGAGAAACTCGAGCGGAAACTTCGCGCCCCGATTCGCTCCGCTGCGCGACTCGCGCGGTGCGATGAACTCCGGCAGCGGCAGCAGTTCGGCCTTGCCGCTGGGCGTGCGAAACCACTCCGGCGAACTGAACGGCAGCGATTCGCCTTGCGCGTTCTCGGGCAGCGTTAGCGGGACATGATTCTCGCGTTCGAGGCGGTCTTTCGTGATGCCCGCGAACCACGGATGCTGCGTGTCGAGCGCTTGCGTGATGAGCGCGTCGGCGTCGTCCTCAAAGGCCGCTTCGGTAAAGCCCATGCGGCGACCGAGGGCCGCAAACATATCCACGTTAGAACGAGCTTCGCCCAGCGGCTCGATGGCGCGTTCGGAGATTTGCGCGAACAAATGACCGTAGGCTCCCATCACGTCTTTCGCTTCAAGGAAAGTGGTGGCAGGAAGGAGGATGTCGGCGTAGTCGGCGGTGTCGGTGAAGAACTGTTCGTGGACGACAGTGAAGAGGTCGTCGCGGCGCAGGCCAGCGAGCACGCGGTTGGAGTCGGGCGCGACCGCGGCGGCGTTGCAGTTGTAGACAAAGAGCGCTTTTACCGGAGGCCCACTCTCGCCCTGCCACGAATCCGGGTGCCCCGTGTCCCGCCTTTGGGACATGGGGCCTTGCAGTCCCAACGCCGTCAGCGCGTGACCCAACTGATTCATGTTCACCACGCGAGCCGCGCGCCCCAGCGGACTCGCCTTCATCAACTCCGGCATTTGTAGCTTCGCGGTGTTCCACGGAAACGATCCACTGGTCGAAAGCTGAACCCCTCCGCCGCGCTGTTTCCAACTTCCGGTTATGAGCGGAAGCATGGCGACGATGCGCGCGGCAGTGCCGCCATTCTCGCTGCGCTGAATGCCGTAGTTCAGGCGAATCGCCGCCGGTGCGCGGCCCTCGCGCCCCGCGCGTCCATAGGCCAGCGCGAGGCGTTCAATCGTTTCGGCTGCTATTCCGGTGATCGCCGCTGCGCGAACAGGCGAGTGTTCCGGCTTCAGCGCGTGCGCGCGCAGCTCTTCCCAGCCCGTTGTGCATTCGCGCAAATACGCGGCGTCTTCGTAGCGGTCGCGAAATAGCACATGCATGATCGCGAGTCCGAGCAAAACATCGGTGCCGGGATGGATGACGAGATGCTCATCGGCGAGCGCGGCGGTGCGCGTTCTGTAGGGGTCGATGACGACGAGCTTCGCGCCTTTGCGCCGGGCTTCTTCGATGAACGGCCAGAGGTGGACGTTGTTGCCGTGAATGTTCGCGCCCCAGGCGATGATCAATCCGGCGTGCGCGAAATCCTGCGGCGTCGTCCCCAACTTGATGCCATAGACGTCGAGCAGGGCCTGGCCGCCGGCGGTCGAACAGATGGTACGGTCGAGTTGCGACGCACCGAGGCGATAGAAGAAGCGGCGGTCCATCGACCCGTAGCCGAGTTGACCGATCGTTCCCGCATAGCTGTAGGGAAGAATGCTCTCCGGGCCAAACTCGTCTGCGATCGTCTTAAGCTTTGCCGCAATGAAATCCAGCGCGTCGTCCCACGAAATTCGTTCGAAGGCTTCGGTCTCGCGACCTTGCGGCAGCGGACTTTTGGGAACGCCAGGCTTGCGGCGCATCGGATACAGCAGGCGGTCTGGCGAATAGACGCGGTCGAGATAGCGTGCCACTTTGCCGCACAGAAAGCCGCGCGTGACCGGATGCGCGGGATCGCCCTGGATTTTCGTCGCGCGGCCCGTGAACGTATCGACCGTCACGAGCACGCCGCAAGAGTCGGGGCAGTCGTGGGTGCAAACGGCGTGGACGATTTTAGTTCCTGCGGCAGCCGGAGACATGACAAGATTGTATGCGTCCTTAGGGAGCTTGTGATTGACGGCAGGGTGCGGCTTCAGCCGCACCACGAAGACAATAGAATCAAGATGGCTTTAGCCGCTAAGGGAAATGCCGAGAATTAATAGGAGCTTGCTCACCTCCTTCATATTTTTCGATTGGAGTTTATCTATGCGTCTTACCCGTATTTTCGCCCTCCCGCTGTTCGCCATTCTTTTTACGCTGTCCATTCCCGCGCAGAAATCTCCATCGACAGATTCCGATTCTGAAGCCGCGAGCATTCGCGCGGTACTCACCAGGCAGGCCACCGACTGGAACCGCGGCGATCTCAACGCCTTTGCGGCAGGCTATAAAAATTCGCCTGACATCCTGTTCATCGGATCGACCGTGCGCCGAGGCTATCAGGGCATGATCGAGAGCTATCGCAAGAACTATCCGAATAAAACAGCGATGGGCGTGCTCACTTTCTCAAACGTCGAGGTCCACCCGCTCGACGCGCGTTTCGCGACGGTCATCGGCAACTTCCACCTCGAACGCGCGGCCGCGGGCGGCGGCAATGCCGACGGCTTCTACTCGCTGGTGCTGGAGAAGACTTCTTCCGGATGGAAGATCGTTCTCGACCACACCACGGCGGCAGCACCGAAGTAGCCACTCCCTGCGCGGTCACGGCGATACAATCCGCGCATGGCATTTGTAGACAGAGCGGGCTTCGATTGGCGACTGCGTACACGCACGCTGGCGCTGGGCGAGCGCACGCTGCTGATGGCCATCGTCAACCTGACGCCGGACAGTTTTTCGGGCGACGGTCTGGCGAATGCCGCCCTCGATGACGCTGCACAAATTGCGCTTGCGCATCTCGATGGCGGCGCGGACATTCTCGACCTGGGCGCGGAATCCACCCGTCCCGGCGCGAAGCCGCTAAGCCCGGACACCGAACAGGCGCATCTGCTGCCGGTGCTCGAAGCCGTGCTGCGCGAGCGCCCCCACGCTGTCATTTCCGTCGACACGTATCACGCAGCGACGGCGCGCGCTGCGGCACGCGCGGGAGCGGAGATCGTCAAC
>JALYTE010000021.1 GCA_030854435.1 Acidobacteriota bacterium
GGCTGGGCCCGGCGCCGGAGCGACCTTATAATCCGCATCGCGCGCTGTACCATTTCCGCTGGTTCTGGGACTATTCAGGCGGCCAGATGACGAATCTCGCCGCGCACGAAATCGATATCGTGCAATGGGTCCTGGACGCCAAAGGCCCCAGGAGCGTTGCTTCGAGCGGCGGGCGTTTTGTGCTGGAGGACAACGGTGAGACGCCCGACACGCAGGACGCGCTGTTCGAATACGATGGAATGACAGCGCTGTGGTCGCATCGAGAAGCGAGTCGCGGACGCCGGGCCGGTGGTCTGGAATTTTTCGGGACCAAGGGTAGTATGACGGTCTCGCGTTCCGGTTTCGAAGTCTTCCCCGACGTCAAGGTCGACCCGGAGAGCCTGATCCCGAAGTTTCAGGGTCATCCTGGGGGCGGACCGATTGCTTCCGATACGAAGCCCGAGCCGTACATGGCAGCCATCAAGGAACCGGGCTCATCCGCGCAGCAGTTGGATCTCCATGTGCGCAATTTTCTGGACTGCATCAAATCGCGCCGCACGCCGATTTCTGATGTAGAAGGTGGACACCGCACCGCGACCGCTTGTCATCTGGCGAATATCTCGCTTCGCATCGGGCGCAAGGTGCGGTGGGATGCCGAACGCGAAGAGATCGCCGGCGATCCGGAAGCTTCGTCCATGCTGGTGCGTCCCTATCGCAAGCCCTGGGATCAAGTGTTGCGCGGTCTAAACGTGGTCTAAATAGAATCGAAACACCATGAACGGTTGGGAATCGGGGATGCATGTAGGTCCGTATGTGTTGCTCGCACCGATCGGCGCGGGCGGCATGGGCGAGGTGTGGAAGGCGCGCGACTCACGCTTGAACCGCGTGGTGGCCATCAAGAAAATCAAGGGGCAGCACACCGAACGCTTCATTCAGGAAGCCCGCGCCATCGCCACACTCAATGATCCGCACATCTGCCAAGTGCACGACGTGGGAGCGGATTATCTCGTGCTTGAGTTCGTCGAAGGCCGGCAACTTCCGTGTCCCTTGCCGCCCGACGAAGCCGTGCGAGTTGCTATTGAGATTGCTACGGCGATAGAAGCAGCTCATCGAAAAGGTATCATCCACCGCGATCCCAAGCCCGCGAACATCATGCTCACAGCCGATGGCTCGGTGAAGTTGCTCGATTTCGGACTGGCTAAATTGGTGGCCCAACCGGACCCGGGCGCAACTCAGACCACGGAGGGGATAGTTCTTGGAACGGCGGCCTACATGGCGCCTGAGCAGGCTCAGGGGAAGACGCTCGACGAGCGCTCCGACATCTTCAGCTTTGGCGCCGTGTTGTACGAAATGTTCTCCGGCGGCCGAGCGTTCGGAGGAGGATCGATGGCCCAGGTATTGAGCGCCGTCCTACACGACGACCCGCCCTTGCTTGACGCCTCAGCTTCCCTGCAGCGCATCGTGAAGCGTTGTCTCGCCAAGCAACCGGCGCAACGTTTTCAGACGATGAACGAAGTGCGGACAGCGCTCGAACAACTGGCTGTCACGTCTGTCGAAGCGCAACCGTCCATCGCCGTCCTTCCCTTCGCCACGATGAGCTCGGACAAGGAAGACGAATACTTCAGCGATGGCCTCACCGAGGAGATCATCAATGCGCTAGCGCAGATACCCGGGCTGAACGTCACTGCCCGAACATCGTCGTTCGCATTCCGCGGCAAGGAGCAGGACATCCGGAAGATTGCCGGGACGCTGGATGTGGGCACCATCCTCGAGGGCAGCGTCCGGCGCGCGGGAAGCCGCATCCGCGTCACCGCGCAGCTAATCAACGCGGTCAATGGATATCACCTCTGGTCAGAGCGCTACGATCGCCAGATGGCCGACGTGTTCGCGATCCAGGATGAGATCGCGCAAGCCATAGCCGTGGCGCTAAAAGTAAAGCTGTCCCCGGAACCTGCTGCGCGCCGGCGGCACACTCCGAGCCTTCCGGCATACGAGTCTTTCCTGAAGGCCCGTTATTTTCTGCGAAAGGCAACACCTCAGTCAATGTCACTCGGGAAGGAGAGTTTGGACGGCGCCATCGCTCTCGACCCCGATTTCGCTCTGGCGCATTCCGAGCTTGGAATGTACTTCCTCCATCTCGCGAGCCTGGGTCTGATGCCGGCCTGCGAAGCTTTGCCGCGGGCGCGCGCCGCGGCTCAGCGGGCGCTCCAACTGGATCCAGCGCTACCCGAGGCGCACGCCGGTATCGCCGCCGCGGCCGTGTTTCTCGATTACAACTGGGAGGAAGCCGGACGTCATTTCCAGTCAGCAGTGGCCCGCGACCCGGCGCCAGCTAGTGTGCGCCACTATTACGGATTCTTTTACTTACTACCGCTTGGCCGCGTTCGCGAAGGCACCGACGAACTAGAGCGCGCGCTTAACGATGACCCGCTTAACGTGCAATGCCGGACGCAGTTAGCGGTCCTGTATTGGACGGCCGGCAGGACAGGGGAGGCG
>JALYTE010000171.1 GCA_030854435.1 Acidobacteriota bacterium
TCTTTGATTTACGCCGGAACTCTCCGGAGCAGGCGAAGTACACGCTTTCTACCGAGCACAATCGCTGCACGCTGCACCTGTGGAGCGAGCAGCGGAATCTTGTGCGGCGCGTGATTTCTGCAACTCCTCGCGGCGGTTCGCTGCGGCTGGCGACACAGCGTTTCGGCCAGACACAAACGAAGCTGCTGGAACTGGTCGCGTCGCGCGAACGGCGCACGCCGACTACGCGCGAGACCGCCCGCACACGCTATTTGAAGACGCTGGAGCGGGTGTTGCAGCGCGGTTTTCCGGACTTCAAGACCGATGGCTTTCGCACCGCGATGGACCTCGAACGCAGCTTTGGGCCAGCATATGCGCGCGGGTCACTGCTGCGCGGGCAGCAGGCGTGGGCGGTGATTTCGGTCAACCAAGAAGAAAGCGCGGCGACGGTGGATGGGATTCTCACGCTGGGGATTTTGTGGCTGCATCATTGCCGCGAGCAGGCGGGTGGGCGCAGACTGTATCAGGGGTTGAAGCTGATTGTACCGGGCGGTACGGCGACGGCGACGCTTTCAAGGCTCGCGTGGTTGAACGAGAGCGCGGCGCAATGGCAGCTTTACGAGCTTGACCAAAAGAGCGAAGAACTTACACCACGCGACGCAGCCGACCATGGCAACCTGCGCACGCGGCTCATACACCATCCCGATGAAGAAGCCGCGTGCGAGCGATTTGCGACGGCCGTCGAGCAGGTGCTGGGGCTGGTTCCGGTACACGAACATGCGCGCGTGGAACAGCGCTTGCGCAGCACGGCGGAGCTTGCGTTTCTGCTGCATGGGTTGGAGTTTGCGCGGGCGCGGCTGGGGTTTACAGGGAACAGTTTCGCGCCTGCTCTTGAAATCACAGTTGGAGCGGGAGGCAGCGAGACGGCGCTTACCGACGACAATCGGGCGGAGCTGTCGGAGGCTGTGGCGGAGCTCTTTCGCCGCCGCCGCGCGGATGCCGTAAATAAGACCAAAGACCCGCTGTTTCGCGCATCTCCAGAGCGTTGGTTGGAGTCTGTGCTACGCCGCGATATGGCTCCGCTGACCCGGCATCTGGCAGCGCAGATTCCGACGGCGGGGACCAGTGGATCGCGGATGCAAGAAGCCTTCGCCAACGATCCCGATCCGGACACCATCGGCAACCGCGCCGATCCCCCGGTCGATCTACGAGATGGGAACGGCGTAAGTCCAGCCGACGAGTCGCGCGTCATTCCGCGCCTCGACCCACACCACGTTTACGCCCAAGTTCCTGCCATCGCGGGCGCGAAGGACCGCGGGATGCTCGACCTGCTCGGTGTTACAGCGGACGGACGACTGGCGGTGATCGAACTCAAGGCCGACGATGACCTTCATCTCGCGCTGCAAGGGCTTGATTACTGGATTCGCGTGCGCCACCACCACCTGCAAAACCCCGACGCGAAGACCGGACTGGGAGAGTTTCAGCGTCACGGCTACTTTCGCGGCGTCGAACTTTCGCCGCTGCCGCCGAGGCTGTATCTGGTCGCGCCCGCTTTGCATATTCATCCGGCGACGGAGATTATCCTGCGCTACTTCTCGCCGCGAGTGGAGTGGAACCTGCTGGCGCTCGATGAACGCTGGCGGTCGAAGATTCGGGTGATTTGGCGGAAGCAGGGCGGGAGTTGTTAATCAACTTTCGTGATTGGACCGTGCGAGAAACGAAAGATGTCGGGGCGGGCATAGTGGCCTGTCACGTCAAGCGCCATGCTCTCGCGGTCGATCATTGAAAGGTCAAGATTCGCGACGATGAGTTCTTCGCGGTCGTAGATCGGCTCGACGAGATAGCTGGCGTCGGGGGCAATGATGGCGCTGCCGCCGTGCTCGACCCACTCGCCTTTGACGTCGTGCGGCAGGCCCGAGGGAAGGTCGGCGGTCTTCATCATGAGGCCAGCGGCGATGACGAAACAGCGGCCCTCGAAGGCGTAGTGGCGGCTGGCGAGTTGTGCCATTTCGTTCGCCGTGGGCCAGAGTGCAACGTGGATATGTTCGCCCGCTTGGTGCATGGCTGTGCGGGCCAGCGGCATCCAGTGCTCCCAGCAAATGAGGCCGCCGACGCGCGTCTCGCCGATTGCTACTGAAGCGAGGCCGCTGCCGTCGCCTTGCCCCCACACCATGCGTTCGGTGAAGGTGGGCACGAGCTTGCGATGGTGGTTGGCGAGCACGCCGTCGGGCGTGAAGGTGAGCAGACTGTTGTAGAGCGTGCCCTGGCCGGGGCCGCGCTCGACGCGCTCGTTGATGCCGATAACGATGGCGAGTTTGTGGTCGCCCGCGGCCGCAGCGAGGGCGCGGGTTTCAGGGCCGCCGACAACCAGGCTGTTGTATCGTAGTTCGGCGAAGACGCGCTTTGTAGGTT
>JALYTE010000035.1 GCA_030854435.1 Acidobacteriota bacterium
TCCGGGCGCATCACAATCTCGACGGCCCAGCACGGCGGCAGCGTCGAAATCCAGGTCGCCGACGACGGCTCCGGCATGTCGCCCGAAGTCTTGCGCCGCATTTACGATCCCTTCTTCACCACCAAGAGCACACCCAAGCAAGGCCAGCGCAAGGGCACTGGCCTGGGCCTCGCCGTCACCTACGGCATCATGCAGGAGCACGCCGGCAAAATCCACGTCCAGAGCGAGGTTGGCGAGGGCACGGTCTTCCGCCTGGAGTTCCCCGCGGCGGACGCGAAACCTGCGCACGCCACCGAAACTGCGCGCGCCGGAAAGGCCGTGCATGTCTGAAACGAGTGGGGCCGATCTGGCCCGAAACGCCGCCTCAGGCAGTGTCCTCATCATCGACGACGAAGTCGGCATTCGCGACTCGCTGGAAACGCTGCTGACCCTCGAAGGCTTCACCGTGGAGTGCGCCGTCGAGGGACGCAGCGGCCTCGACATGCTGACACGGAACAGCTTCGACCTTCTTCTGCTCGACCTCTCCCTACCCGGCGAAAGCGGCATCGACCTCTTGCCGCGCATCAAGGCCCTGGTTCCCGACCTCCCCATCATCATGATTACGGCCTTCGGGACGGTAGGCAACGTGGTGGACGCCATGCGCGCGGGAGCCGTCAACTTCGTCCAGAAGCCCTGGAACAACGAAAAACTCCTCGCCGACATTCGCGCCGCCATGGGCCGCTCCCACGCCGAGCAGGAAGTCGTCCAGCTCAAGCGTACGCTCAAGCAGCGCTACTCCTTCGACAACATCGTCGGCAAAAGCGAGTCGATGCTGCGCCTCTTCGACCTCATCACCCAGGTCGCGCCCAGCCGCTCCACTGTCCTCATCCAGGGCGAAAGCGGCACCGGCAAAGAACTCATCGCGAAGGCCATTCACGCCAACTCCCCCCGCCGCGACAAGGCGTTCATTCCCGTCAACACCGGCTCGGTGCCTTCCGAACTGCTGGAATCGACGCTCTTCGGGCATGAACGCGGTGCGTTCACCTCGGCGGTCGCCGCGAAAAAAGGCCTGTTTGAAGTCGCCGACGGCGGCACCCTCTTTCTCGATGAAATCGGCACCATGGGCATGGACATGCAAGCCAAAATCCTGCGCGTGTTGCAAGACCGCCGCTTCATGCACCTCGGCGGAACCCAGGAAATTCAGGTCGATGTCCGGATCGTCGCCGCGACCAACGTCAATTTGGAGCAGGCCGTCCGCGAAGGCCGTTTCCGCGAAGACCTCTTTTACCGCCTCAACGTCATCTCGCTCGACCTGCCGCCGCTGCGCCACCGCAAGCAGGACATCCCCCTGCTCGCCACGCACTTTCTCAACATCTACGCCACCGAAAACGGCTTCTCCCCCCGCCAGCTTGCCGCCGAAACCCTGCGCCTGCTGATGGACTACGAATGGCCCGGAAACGTCCGCGAACTGGAAAACGCGATCGAGCGCGGCGTCGTCCTTTCCACCGGCACCTCCATCCCGCCCGACCTGTTGCCCGCGCAGCTTCGCGGCAATACGTACACCACCGAGGTCCTCGAACAGAAGCCGGACTCATCGCTCTTCACCGTCATGGAAGAGATCGAGCGCCGCATCATCGCCGACCGCCTGGAGCGCTGCAACTGGAACCAGACCGAGGCCTCCGAATACTTCCGTATCCCCCTCTCCACGCTTAACCAAAAGATCAAGCGCCTGAGCATCGAAGTCAAAAAACGCGTCCGCGAATAGTCGGCCTCGGGCACCCGTGGGCCGGGGAAACTGGCCGACTCGTAACTGGAAACTGAACGCAGTTCCACCGTATGCCGGGTGCCCCATTCATCGCGGCTCTATCGCGATGAGTGGGGTCCGTGTGTTACGGCCCATGTTAGGATTTATCACCATTCAAAGCAAAGATGGCGCTTCTCTCAGCTCGATCCATGCGGCCAAACGCGCTTTGTGAAGGAGCACTCTGAATGTTCCCAGCACCACTTCGGCACGATCCCCGGCGGCTACTGATGAATCACAGGGCCGGAGCTTCTCTCACCGCTGCGAAGTTCCGCATCGGAATCGCCGTCGACACTCCCAATGGCCCCGCATGGATGCGTGAACTGGTCGATTTTCTCGCGCAAGTTCCGCAATTCGAGGTTTCCATCTGCCCGCAAAAGGACGCGGAACCTGCCGCAGAGCCGCGCGCCTCGTGGTTGGCCGCGCAACTGATCGAGCGCAGCCGCCGCCAGTTCGATCCGTTCGCGCCGGGGGCGGCATCGCCGCTCGCCCTTGCACACGGCAAAGAAAAGTTTGACCTGATTCTCTGTCTAACGCCGGGAACGCCTGCCCTTGGCGCTCGTTATGGCTCCCTGTCCTTGCAGCTTGGCGACCGCAACATCCATCCACCCTATTGGGGCGAGGTCATTGCTCGCGACCCGGTTTCTCGAGTCACATTGCGATGGCAGGAAAATACCCTCACACCCGCACGCGTAGTGCGAACCGCCGAAGTCCCAACCCGCCGTCAGTTGGGCTTCACATGGAACGCGGACAGGTGTCTCCTGGCGGCGGCGCAAATGTTCGCGGACGTGGCGCTCAATATCTTGCATGAAGGGCCTGAATGGTTGGCTCGCGCGCGCACCTTCCCGGAGGCCTCCGAACTCCCCGAGCGCCGCTCCCCCAACAACCTGCAATGCGCCGCATTTGCCGCCCGCGAAATCTATCGATCCAGGACCGAGCCCAAGCCTCGACCCAAAGGATGGTTCTGCGCGCTGCGCCGCGACCCGTCGCGGTTCTACCAGCAGTTGGGCCATTTTGACGGGGCCGGTTTTGAGGAAATCCCCATGCCTCCGGGCGCGCAAATGGCGGACCCATTCCTGGTTGAAGACAGCGGGCGCACCTGGCTATTTTTTGAAGAAGTCCCGCCGGGAACGCGCAAGGGCCGCATCTGTTGCGTCGAGGTTCCCAAACCCGGGCAACCGTTTTCCAAACCGGAAGTCGTGTTGGAGTTGGACACTCACCTCTCCTACCCGTGCGTTTTTCGCCACGAAGGCGACTATTTCATGATTCCGGAATCGTGCGCCACGCAAGACCTGCGTCTCTATCGCGCCACCCGCTTCCCTTTTGAATGGCAGCTCGAATCCCTGCTCATGGAGGACCTTCCTCTCACCGACACCACACCTTTCTTTTACGATAACCAATGGTATTTTTTCTCGACGACCATGCCTCCGGTCCAGCATACTGTGCTGCTGACGTCGGCAAAGCTGGGTGGCCCGCTTCGGCTTCACCCAGACAGCCCGGTGTCCTGCTCCTGGCAGAACACGCGCGCCGCCGGACATCTTTTCACAATGGGCGACCGCCTCATCCGCCCGACCCAGGACTGTGTGGCCGGTTACGGATACGGAATCCAGATGAACGAAGTCAAGCGCCTTGGCCCGACCGAATACGCGGAACGGGCCGTCGATTACATAGGACCATCCTGGCAGCGCGGCTTGCTGGGCACGCACACGCTCTGCTCGCTGGGCGATGTCGAAGTCATCGATGGACGCAGATATTTTCCAGAAACGAAATAAGCTGGATGCCCCATTCATGACAGTTTCATCGTCATCAGTAGGGAGCGGCGGAAAAGATGCAGGATGCCCCATGTCC
>JALYTE010000046.1 GCA_030854435.1 Acidobacteriota bacterium
GCATAGAGATTCGAACGAAACCAAGACCCTGCGCAAACTCGTCGCCATGAGTCCGCAGGATGTCGAAGCAAAAATATTGCTCGCCGAGTCCATGCTCAACGGCTTCAAGAAAAATGGCGACCCCAAACCGGGCACCGTCGAAGGCCAGGCGATGCTCGCGCAGATTCTGGTCGAGCACCCGGACGACTCCGCCGCCAATCATTTCTGGATTCACGCTGTGGAGCCCGGCAACCATCCCGAACTCGCCCTCGAAAGCGCGCGCAACCTCGGCCGCCTCGCTCCCGCCAGCGGCCACATGGTCCACATGCCCGGCCACATCTTCTACCGCACCGGCGACTACGAGGCCGCGCGCATTTCTTTCGAGCACTCCATGCACGTTGACGAAGCCTACATGCGCGACCGCCACGTCGCACCCAAAGACGACTGGAACTACGTTCACAACCTCATGTACCTCATCGCCGACCTGCTCGAAGAAGGCCGCGTGGCCGAAGCGTCGCGGATATCAGCGAAGCTGAACACCGCGCGCGGCGACACTCGTGCCACGCTCTATGTTTTCAGCACCCGCGACGGTCTCACGCGTCTCAACGTCGCGCTGCCAGTCGCATTGCGAGCGGGCGACTGGATTCAAACCGCTTCCATGCTCGAAGCCAGCGCGCCGGACAAATCGCTTGCAAATCTTGTCTGGTTGCGCGGCGCTTTGCTCGAATACGCACGCGGCATGGCGGCGCTCGACGCGGGCAACACGAACGAAGCCTCGAAGCATCTCGACGCGCTCAACGCCGCGCTCAAAATCAAGCCCGAAGAAAAACCCATGGCCGGAATGCCCATGCCGGGACCGTCCAGCACGGACATGGAGATGAACCCTGCCCACACCTTCATGGACCTCGCGGCGCTTGAGTTGCAGGGCGCGCTCCTGACCGCCCAGGGTAAGCCCACCGAGGCCGACGCTGCTTTCCAGAAGGCCGCCGCGGCGGAAGCGGATCTCGGCTACCGCGAACCGCCTTATTACATCCGCCCCGTGGGCGAAACGCGCGGCGATGCACTGCTCCGCGCCGGACGTTTCGCCGACGCCAAACGCGCCTACGAAGACGCGCTCAGGGAACGCCCCAACTCCGGCTATCCGCTCTACGGTTTGGCGCGCGTCAGCGCTGCCGCCAAAGATAACGACGCGACGACGGCGGCCTACGCCCGTCTGCTCGCCGCCTGGCCCCACGCCGACGCCGACCTCGCGCCGCTCCGCGAAGCCCGGCGCTGGATGCAGAATCATGCGATGCCTACAGCAGAATGAGCGCGGTCCAAGACAGCCATTCACAGCCACCCTGCATCGAAAACAAAAAGAAAGTGTGCGCCCAAACTTTACGCATCACGATTTAAATCTTCAAGGAACCGCATGACGCCCACAGTTCTATTGATTGACGACAACGCGGTCCAGGCCGCGACTCGCCAAGCCATCCTCAAGCGGGCCGGCTACTTCGTCATCGCCGTGCTTAGCCCCGAGCGGGCGCTCGAACAATTTCGCAACGACGAGTTCCCCGCCAAAATCGACCTCGTCATCACCGACCACATCATGCCCGAAATGAACGGTTCGGGGTTTGTGCGCGAGGTGCGCGATTTCGCGCCGCATGTGCCTGTCCTCGTCATCAGCGGCATGGAAGAGGCCGAAGCGGAGTATGAAGGCCTCGATGTGCATTTCCGGCTCAAGCCCCTGCTGCCCGACCACCTGCTGGCCATCGTCCATGCTCTCGCGCACCAGACCCAGGGCGTTTCGGGGTAAGCTCGCCAAATAACGCGCCCGTCCCGCCGTATAGTTTGAGAGAATAGCGCTGAGGGATTCGCTGCAATGTCTCATCCCATGCCGACCTTCGGCACCTTCTCGCTTCTTCTCGCCCTTGCCCTGTGCGTCTACACGCTCTTCGCGGGAGCGCTGGCGCTGCGCGCGCTTGCGACTGGGCGCGCCCTGGCCATTTCCCCCGAGCGTCTCCGCGAGACCGCCCGACGCGCCGGCATCGCCAGCTTCATCGCCGTCACCTGCGCGGCCTTCGCGCTGGTCTGGGCGTCGTTCACCAACGACTACTCGGTCGACTACATCCTGCACCACACCAACCGCGCGCTGCATCCGGCCTACAAGTTCTCCGCGCTCTGGTCGGGCCAGGAAGGCTCGCTGTTGCTCTGGGCGTGGCTGCTCGCGGCCTACGGTTTCGTGCTGCGGCTACGTCACAAGGTCGACGTGACACTTTCCGCCTACGCTTCGACCATTCTCGCGGGCATCCAAATCTTCTTCCTGCTGCTGCTCAACTTCGCGGCTCCGCCCTTCTCCATCGCGCAAGGCCCGCTCGCCCGCGACGGCTTCGGCCTCAACCCGCTGCTGCAGTACCCCGAAATGATCATCCACCCGCCGATGCTGTATCTCGGCTACGTGGGCTTCTCGGTGCCCTTCGCTTTCGCGCTCGGCGCGTTGATGATGCGCTACCCCGGCGAGAAGTGGATCCACATCACACGCCGCTGGACGATGGTCACGTGGCTCTTCCTCACCTGCGGCATCTGCCTCGGCATGCACTGGGCCTATGCGGTGCTCGGCTGGGGCGGTTATTGGGGATGGGACCCGGTCGAAAACGCGAGCTTCCTTCCGTGGCTCACCGGTACGGCGTTCCTGCATTCGGTGATGATGCAGGAGAAGCGCGGCATGATGAAGGCGTGGAACGTCTGGCTCATCTTTGCGACGTTCATGCTTTCGATTCTGGGTACGCTGCTCACGCGCTCCGGTATCGTCAGCTCCGTTCACGCCTTCGCGCAAAGCTCCATCGGAAGCTGGTTCACGACGTTCCTCATCATCATCTTCGTCGTCTGCCTGTTCACGTACTTTTACCAGCGCGACCATTTGAAAGCCGAGAACAAACTTGAATCGCTGGTCTCCCGCGAGTCGAGCTTCCTGTTCAACAACCTCATCTTGCTCGTCGCGTGCTTCACGGTGCTCTTTGGCACTCTCTGGCCCGTCATCAGCGAGTTTTACGACGGCAGCAAAGTCACCATGGGGCCGCCATATTTCAATCGCGTCATGGTGCCGGTTGGCCTCTTCCTCATCCTGCTCACCGGCGTCGGCCCCTTGCTGCCGTGGCGTTCGACATCGCTACGTGCCATCCGCCGCAACTTCATCCTTCCCTGCGTCGCCATCGTCGTCACCGCCATCGCGCTGATGCTCTTCGGCGTGCGGCCCTGGCAGGACGACGAAGCCGCTGGCGGAATCTACGCTCTGCTCTGCTTCTCGTTCTCGGCAGGCGTCATAACGGCCATCACATCGGAGTTCCTGCGCGGAGCGGGCGTCGTCCGCACCCAATCCGGCAAGAACCTCTTGCTCTCCGCCATCACACTCGTTCGCCGCAACACCCGCCGCTACGGCGGCTACTTGATCCACTTCGGCGTCGTCGTCATGTTCATCGGCCTGGCCGGTTCGGCGTTCAACCAGTCCAAGGAAATGGAGATGGGCTTCGGCGACTCCATCCAACTGGGCAACTTGAAGATCGTTTGCCAGAGCTTCTCGCAGGACTCGAACCCCAACTACGACTCCGATTTCGCTCTGCTCGACGTCTATCGCGGGGCGAAGAAAATCACGCAGCTCACGCCCGAACGCCGCTTCTACACCGCATCGCAGACCACTTCGACGATGGTCGCCATCCACTCCACGCTGGCGCGCGATATTTACATCGTCTTCGAGGGTCGCAACCCCGAAACCGACCGCCCCATCCTCAAAGTCTTCCTCAATCCGCTGGTCAACTGGATATGGATCGGCGTCTTCATCGTCATCATCGGCACGGGCATCGCGCTCACGCCGCCGCTGCTCCCCATCGCCCGCCGCGTTGAAGCCACCGACCCTGAACTCGAACCTCAAAACTCAAAGCTCATCCCCGCCAATGTCTAACCGCCTCCTCCAAACCCTCGCCGTCTGCCTCGTCGCCATCGCCATGCTCGGTGCTACGTCCCCGGACACGCGCGTCGAGCACCTCGGTCACAAACTCGTCTGCCAATGTGGCTGCGGCCAGATCCTGCTGGAGTGCAACCACGTTGGCTGCCCCGTCTCTCCCGTCATGATCGACGAGCTTAAATCGCAGGTCGCCGGGGGCGCCACCGACACCGGCGTGCTCAACTTCTTCATCGCCAAGTACGGCCCCATCGCTCTCGCCGCTCCCATGCGCGGCGGCTTCGACAACGTGGCCTGGATCGTCCCCATTGCCGTGCTCATCCTCGCGACCTTCGGCGTGGCCCTGGTCGTGCTCTTCTGGAAGCGACGCAACGACAACATGAACCCTGCAATCGCCGACCATGCTCGCCTGAAAACCGACGACGCCATCCAGAACCGCATCCGTCGCGACACCAACTACGACAATTGGAGCGACAGCGACTTCAGAGACCGGAGCGACAAGTAATGGACGCCCAAACCCTCCTCGCTCCTGCGATCCTCCTCATCGTCTGCTTCGCCTTCGTCTTCTGGCCGCAGCCGAAGCTGGCCGCCGAAGTCGAAAAGACCCGCCTCGACTACCTTCGCGAGCGCAAGGATGTGGTCTACGAAAACCTCCGCGACCTCAACTTCGAGTACCGCGCGGGCAAATACCCCGAAGAAGATTACGCGGCGCAGCGCAAGTCGCTCGAAAGCGAAGCGGCCACAGTCCTGGCCGAAATCGATTCCCTCGGCGGCTAGATTCTCTTGACGGCTAAGCGTCACGCCGTTGCCTTTGCTTGAAGTATCCTTAGCTGTGCCCATCTTCAAAAAACGCATTCTCCGTCTCGCCCCGTTCGCGCTGCTGCTCGCGCTTCCCGCGTTTGCGGCCGGCCCCATCACGGGCGTCGTCACCAACCGGACGACCAACAAGCCCGCTGCGGGCGACGACGTTGTCCTTATCCGTCTACAGCAAGGAATGCAGGAATCGACCCGGACCAAGACCGACTCGCGCGGCCGCTTCACGCTGGTCGTTCCAGACGACGGGCTCCACCTCGTCCGCGTCACGCACGACAAAGCCAACTACTTTCAACCCGCGCTTCCGGGCACGCAGACGGTCGACATCGACGTCTACAACGCCGCCGCGCACGTCAAGGGCGTGAGGGGCGAGGCCGACGTGCTGCGCATCCAGACCGAGGCGGGCGACAAGACGCTGCGCGTGGTCGAGAACTTCTTCATCAAGAACGAGTCCTCCCCGCCCATGACCCAGTTCTCCGACCGCCCGTTCGAGTTCTCGCTTCCCGAAGGCGCGGTCGTCGACGGTTCCGCCGCGCTCGCCCCCGGCGGAAGGCCCGTGCAGGCCGCGCCCGTTCCGCTGCCGGAGAAGGGCCACTACACGTTCCTCTTCCCGATTCGCCCCGGCGAAACGCGTTTTCAGGTCACATATCATGTGCCTTATAACGGCAGTTTGAAGCTCACGCCGCAGCCCTCGATGACGACCGACACCATCGCCATTATGCTGCCCCGAAGCATGGGTTTCAAGGCCGACACCGCCGTCTACAACCCCGTGACCGACGAGCCGACGGCGCAGACGTACGTGGCGCGCAACGTCTCGCCGACGCAGGCGTTGGGATTCACGCTCACGGGAGCGGGGCAGCTTCCGCGCGACACGCAGAACCCAGCGCAAGGTTCCGCCACGCAGCCTACAGGCGCGGACACCAACGCCGCGGCAGCGGTCGACGCCAACGGCAATCCGGACACGACCAAGTTCGGCGGCGGCATGGGCAAGCCGCTCGACCCCGACGCCGACCACGACACTTTGGCGAAGTACAAATGGTGGATATTGGGCGGTCTCGCGCTGCTGCTGGC
>JALYTE010000056.1 GCA_030854435.1 Acidobacteriota bacterium
CTTGACCCGGAAGAAGTCGGCGGCGAAGTCCGCGCGTGCCTTCCACTCCCGCGCAAGTCCCCCTCAACGGGGCGGACGGCGAGCTTCTCGGAGTCCGGTTCGACATCAAGTTCAGATTTGGAGTTCAAGTCATGGCAAACGTATGTGATCTTTGCGGCAAAGGGCCGCAGTTCGGCAACAACATCTCCCACGCGCATAACGTCACCCGCCGGCGCTGGAACCCGAACCTTCAGTCGGTAAAAGCGCTCGCCAACGGCGTTTCCAAGCGCATGAAGGTCTGCACGGGCTGCATCAAAAACGGCAAGATCGTCAAGGGCTAAAGCCCCGGCGTTCTGTTGCCGTTGCTCTGCTTTGCTTTCTGTCATCCCGCAGAGAACCTGCTTGGGCTCAAACTCCAAGTGCAACATTTTCTCAGAGGGAAGATGTTGCTTGGCAAAAACCTATAAGCAGTTGTCTTTGGAAGATCGTTGCCTTGTGCAGACGCAGTTGGCCATGGGTTGGAGACCGGTGACGATCACCGCCAGTCTGCAACGAACGCGCTCCACTGTCACCTGCGAAATGACGCGCAACGGTTGACGTCCAGTGTCGGCCAGATCGATCCACGGCCGGCTTCCGCTGGCGGGCGGCTATTACGCACCGGCCGCCCAGCGCTTGCACGCCAAGCCGCGGATCGCCCCCAACGGCCTGCTCCGCCAATACCTGCCAAATGCTCCGATCTCAGCGTCTCCTCCCAAGAGCAACTCGGCGCCATCGCCTTCAACCTCAACGCCAGACCCAGAAAATCCCTGGGTTGGAAAGCCCCCGCCGAACTCTTCCTCACCGAAGGCACATTCGACTTCGTAAATCACTGGCCGCATACAATCGATCCCGTTGTACTTGGGGCTTGAATTCGCCCGGCTTCTTCAGAAGGGATTGATCTTATTCAGCCCCTTTTTCGGCTTCTTCTTGCTGGAGGACTCGTCCTGCTTGTCGAAGACAGGTTTGGGAGTTTTCTTGCCGGGCTTTGTGGCAGGGGTCGCGGGTTGGGGTTTGCCGGCGACTTCGTTGACTTGGTCGGGCGCGTCGGCGGGCTTCTCCACCGGGGGAAGAGCGGCCGTGTTGGCAGGGCCAACGGCCTTGAGGCCGAAGTTGGGGTCGGGCGTGCCGGCGGCGGCGGGGAGGTCTGCTGGAGTGGCGGCGCGAATGATGGGCGGCACTGCCGCATTCGGAGCCACGCCGGTCGAGACGCCGGGCGTGAGCACTTCGACACCCACCGAGCTGCCATGCGTTCCAGTCGATGCGGGTGCGCTTTCGGTCATGATCGAAGTGCCGCTGCCAGTGGAACCTTCACCGGGGCCAGCGACTTCGTGAAGCGCCAGAGGCGCATCGCTGGCAGGAGCAGGTTGAGGCGCGGCCGCGTCGGGGACGAGTGTGCGGTCGGTCGGCACGGCCGCGGCTGGAGTAGCAGCGGGATTCAACGCGGAGATGAAGGCGAGCTGTAGGTCTTTGGTGACGGCGGGCGCGACGGTGGGCGTGGCGTCCTCGAGCGGTGCGTCGCCCATGCGCGCGGTGGTGACGGTGTCGGGCTTGTGCATCAGCAGCACGGCGAGGCGTTTCTGGAAGGTGTACTGCGCGCGGCTGCCTTCGAGCGCTTCACTGGCCGCGGCCTGCTCGGGGGTGGGTGTTGGAACCTCCAGGTGCATCGAGACAAGGCGTTCTTTGGCGTCTTCGACATGCGCCGCGGCGGAGTGCTCCAGCACGACTTTGCGATAGGCCGCCGCGGCCTTGCCGTCGTAGTTTTGCAGGATTGCGGCCTTCGGGCCTTCGGGGAGTTTCTGCGCGCGCACCAGGCGGGCCTCCGCCGCGTAGCCGTCGCCGATGCCGATCAGGACGTCGTCCATGTGGCTGTAGAGGGGGTAGGTGTCGGCGACGGTCTGGTAGCGCGCGATGCTCGCCGGCCAGTTTTCGTGGGTGGCATAGAATTCGCCGAGTTCGAATTCGCGCTCGGCCAGCACTTCCTGGACCTCGCGCAGTTTCTGGTGAGCCTCTTTGACCAGAGTGGAGTCGGGGTACTGCCTCATCATCAGGCGGTAGGCCTCTTCGGCCTTCATCGCTTTTTGATAGTCGCGGTCGGGAACGTCCATCTGCTTGAAGTAGATGTCGCCGACGCGCATCTGGGCCTCGGCGGCCTCGGGAACGTTGGGGAAGAAGGTGATGAAGTCGTTGTACTCCTGCTCGGCCTGGGTGAGCGCGGCGCTGCCGCCTTCGCGATACCAACTGTCGGCGATGGCCAGCTTAGAGCGCATTTGATACTGCGAGTCGGGATAAGTGTTGAGCAGCGTTTGCAGGTCGAGGCGGGCGACATCGTAGTGGCCTTTTTTTGTCTGGACGATGGCCTTGTCGTAGAGCACCTTGTCGGGCAGGGTGGCGTCCTTGCCAGCCAGCGGGCTGAGCTTGGCGTCCTTCTTGAGCGCTCGGCGGGTGTCCTTGGACTGGACGACGCGGTCTTCTCGGGCGACCTTCTTTTTCTTTTTGGCGGGCGCGTTGGTGATGGTCGCCGAAGCCTGCGCGGGGGTGGTCGTGTCTTGCTGCGTCGGAGGCGGGGGCGGCGGAGCGGGTTGGGTTTCCTGTGCCGCCAGCGGCAAGATCATCGCCGCTGCGAGTGCAAATGCTCCCGTTTGTACTGCTCGTTTGGCGCTAAAAAAGCTTCGACCGTTCATCCGCATTCTGCCTCAATTCGACCGTGGCGAACCCGCCTCCGGTCACGTCTTATTCTATGCTGTTTGCCCGTCTCCAAGTGTGAATCGCGGCTTTCGGAATGCTAGACGGTCGTGTTCGCCGCGGCCCTTGCCACGCGCAGGAATTCGCGCGCGTTCGACTCGGTTTTTCCGGACGCGAAAATCGCCGAACCGGCGACCAGCATGTCCGCTCCTGCTTGGACGACCGAGGCCACAGTGTTGTGAGCGATGCCGCCGTCGACTTCGATGCGGAAATCGAGGCCGAGTTCGCGGCGCAGGCGAGCGAGGTGAGCAATGCGGTCGATGGAGCGGGGGAGGAACTTCTGGCCGCCGAAGCCGGGGTTCACGCTCATCACCAGCACATGATGCACCATCGACAGGACTTCGGAGAGCATTTCGACCGGCGT
>JALYTE010000069.1 GCA_030854435.1 Acidobacteriota bacterium
AGACATGATCGGCCACTACAAGCGCTCGAAATGGCTGGCGGAGCAGGAAGCGGTTGCGGCGGCACGCGCGGGGCAACAGGTGATGATTCTCAATCCGACCACGCCTATCGGATCGCATGACGCCAAGCCGACACCGACTGGACGTATTCTCGTCGACTTCCTGAATCGCAAGTTTCCAGCGTACGTCGATACGGGCTTGAACCTCGTGGATGTGCGTGAAATCGCGCGCGCGCACCTGCTTGCGTTGGAGCTGGGGACGCCCGGAGAGCGCTACATCCTGGGCGGAGAGAACCTCACGCTCAAGCAAATTCTCGACCGGCTGGGCGCGATGACCGGTCTGCCTTCGCCGAAGCATCGAGTGCCGCACGCGGTGGCAATGGCGTTCGCGTTCTTTGACGAAACCATCACCGGCAAGCTGCGCGGCAAGGAGCCGCGCGCGACGGTCGAGGCCGTGCGCATGGGGAAGAAGATGATGTTTGCGAGTTCGACGAAGGCGGTGCGCGAACTTGGGTTCACGGTGAAGCCGGTCGACGAGGCGATGAGGTCGTCTGTGCAATGGTTCGTTGCGAACGGCTACGCGCCGCCGCCTCCGGTGGCGATGTGAAGGCGCGCATTGCGATCGTCGCCGCGTTGCCTCGCGAAGTCGCGGCGTTGGTGCGCGGATGGGAAATGCATCGCGAGCGGCGTCAAGATCGTCAACGTCGAATCTTTATTTGGAGTTCGCCGGAGGTCATCGTCGTAGCGGCGGGTATGGGCGCTACTCGCGCCGCGCTCGCCGTTGAAGCGGCACTGGCATACGGCCCGGTCGCTCACCTGATTTCGGTGGGCCTGGCGGGGTCATGCGATCCGAACGTCCCTGTCGGCAGCGTGCTCGAAGCGACAGAGGTGATCGACGTTCGCAGCGGCGAGCGGTTTCGGACGGCCGTCGCAGCCGCAGGATTGCCAGGGCGGACTTTAGCGACGGGCGCTTCGATTGCGGGCGTGCGTGAGAAGGCGCGATTGTTCGCCGCGTACGGCGCGGCGGCTGTCGATATGGAAGCTGCGACGGTGGCCCGGCTGGCGCTGTCGCACGCGATTCCATTTCGCGCCATCAAGGCCATCTCCGACGACCACGCGTTCGAGCTTGCGTCGCTGGGAAAATTTCAGACCCGGCACGGCCACTTCGACACGCTGCCGTTCGCGCTGCATACCGCCGTTCGTCCGCATACCTGGAGGCAGACGCTCCGTCTCGCGCGGCACTCGCAGCAGGCACTCGATGCCCTGACGGCGGCATTGGTTGAGGAAGTCCGTCCGAAGAGTTGATGGGCAGCGCGCAAACCTGCGGGCACCCCGCAGTCACTGATGTATTGCGGCTAAGTCCGCCTTGTTCGTCGCCACCATGTCCAGAAAAAGTTGGTGGATACGAAGGTCGTGCCCGAGTTCGGGGTGAAACGTCGCGGCCAGCAGATGGCCTTCGCGAACCAGCGCGGGGTCGTTGCCGCGGCGTGCGATGGTTTCGACACCCGGGCCAGTGTGCGCGATGCGCGGCGCGCGGATATAGACCATCTCCAAGGGGCCGCCGGGGAGCGTTGTTTCTGCGGAAAGAATAACTGAATCGTTCTGGCGTCCGTAGAAGTTGCGCTCGACCTCGATATCCATCGCCGCGAGTGAACGTTGCGGAGGATTCGTGACGTCCCTGGCGAGCAAGATAGCCCCCGCGCAGGTGCCGAACGTCGGCTTATGCTTTACGAAGACGCTGAGCGCGTCGAAGAAACCCGCGCGTTCAAGATGCTTGAGGAATGTGGAGGACTCACCGCCGGGAATGATGAGGCCGTCGAGAGGGGCAAGCTCGTCGGGCTTGCGAACGAGCACCGCGGTCGCGCCGAGTTGGCGGAGCATCGCGGCGTGCGCTTCGTAGGCGCCCTGGAGGGCAAGCACGCCGATGCTGGGGGACGCACTGGTCACCCTTCTAGGCTAACAGCGCATCGTTGTGTCGGAATGCCAGACGATTGAGACAGTCTGCTAGGATGCCTCGTGCGCATCGTGCTGGACACCACAGTTCTTATCTCGGCGTTGCGCTCTGAAAAGGGGGCAGCGGCGGTTGTGCTAGGCATGGCATTGGAGCGGCGGTTTGTGTTGCTCATGGACTATCGGATCGCGTGCGAGTACAGAGATGTCGCTTTGCGAGAACAGCATGTTGAGCGATCGAGATTCTCGTTTGAGGAAATCTTACAGATCATCGCAGAGTTGGAGCGAATTGCCGAAGAGGTCGATATTGAGGTTCGACACCGCCAGCTTTCTTTCGATCCCGGCGACGACCTCATCCTCGATGCCGCGATCAACGGACTGTGCGATGTGATCGTCACGAGCAATTTACGCCATATCGCTGGCCCGGCAGAGCTATTTGGGATAGAAGCAATGAATGCGGGAGCGTTTCTGACTAGAATGAGAACGGGAGGATCGTGATGGAACGTCAACAGGGGAATATAGCGGTCGAGGCCATCCCTCTATATCTAGGCCAAGGTGTGCGCGAGAAGGCGGAACAAGTTTCCGCTCAGGAAGGCGTCTCCCTGGTCGAGTTCGTTAGTGCAGCCGTGACAGAAAAACTGGATAGGTTGGAGCACTTCAACTGGGCAAGAAACCGGAAAACTCCTACGCCCGAAAGTATCGCGGCCGCCCTGCAATTGTTGCGCAGACCAAGCAGCTACCCCCCGGATCCCGAAGATGAGTTGCCTGAAGGCTGGAATCCTCGGTCTTCTTAACGTCCAGCAAACTACCAGCCGCGGTTTTGCAAGCGGTCGGACTCCGGGATGGCCGCGGCGGCCAAACCCTTCATCGTTCCCGTGACCTGCTCGCTGGCTTCGGCGACGATCTTCGCATCGTTGAAGTGCGTCGTCGCGATGACGATGGCCTTCGCGCGCGAGACGGCTTCGGCGCGCTCGTCTTTGTTGTTCTCGACGTCGAGCGGGGTAGCGCGTTCTTTCATGAAAATCCCCGAGCCGACGAAGACCGCTTCCGCACCGAGTTGCATCATCAGCGCGGCGTCGGCGGGGGTGGCGATGCCGCCAGCGGAGAAGTTGGGCACGGGCAGCTTGCCGGTCTTCGCGACCATGCGGATCAACTCGTAGGGCGCGCCGTGCAGCTTGGCTTCGTTGTAAAGTTCCTGCTCCGAAAGCACGGTCAGCGCCCGCATTTCGCGCACGATCTGGCGCATGTGCTGGACGGCGTGGACCACGTCGCCCGTCCCGGCCTCGCCTTTGGTACGAATCATCGCCGCACCCTCGGCAATGCGGCGCAACGCCTCGCCCAGATTGCGCGCGCCGCAGACGAAGGGCGTCGTAAAGGCGTGCTTGTCGATATGGTAGGCCTCGTCGGCGGGAGTGAGGACCTCGGACTCGTCGATAAAGTCGACGCCCAGCGTCTGTAACACTTGCGCTTCCACAAAATGCCCAATGCGGGCTTTCGCCATCACCGGGATGGACACGGTGGCAATGATTTCCTTGATGAGCTTAGGGCTGGCCATGCGCGCGACGCCGCCTTCGGCCCGGATCATGGCGGGCACGCGCTCCAGCGCCATGACGGAGGTCGCGCCAGCTTCCTCGGCGATGCGCGCCTGCTCCACGTTCATCACGTCCATGATGACGCCGCCCTTGAGCATTTCGGCGAGCCCGAGTTTCAGGCGCAGGCTGGGGTGGCTATCGGTAGTTTTTTGCTGTGTCATTCGGGTCTCCGGACAGGCACCGCCTGCGCTGAGCAGGGCACCAAACGACAAGTTTACCAGCACGGCTCGATCTCTGTAGCGAATCGCGACACACCGCCCCCTGGCCGCCGCCGCGCGCCGATGCAATGTGGGACAGAGGTCTTCATGCTCCGATTCGCCTACGCCATTTTTGCGACCCCGCTGATACTCGCCGCTTGCGGTTGCGGCGGCGCTTTCCAGACCTCGGCCACCCCCAACGCCACCGCGACGCCGCTGCTCCGAGACGCCAACGGCGTCAGCAACATCGTCCCGGGCCGCTACATCGTCGTCTACCGCGACGGTTCCCTTCCCGCTTCCGGCACGGCCAGAGCGGACATCCAAATCGTCCAAAGCATGACGCTCTTCGGGCTTACTGTCCAGCAAACGACCTCGACCGACGACGCGGCCACGCTCGCCCTCCTCTCCGCGCAGCCAAACGTCGAATACGTCCTCCACGATCGCTACGTCGAGGGCCATCAAAACACCGTTATCGGCACCGCTCCCGTGCGGCCCATCGACCCCGGCGCGGACCCTGCCGACGACCTCTACCGCTCGCCCCAGGGCTGGGCCGTCATCCAAGCCGGAGGCTACGGCGCGAACATCGCCGGCGGCCCCGCTACCGGCCCCTGGAGCACCACCATGGGGGCGGGCGCGCGCATCGCAGTCCTAGACAGCGGCGTCGATGCAAGCCACCCCGACATCGCCCCCAACCTCGCCCTGAACCTCAGCGAAGTCGATCCGGCGGCCTTTCCCAGCGCCTGCGACGACGGCTCGCCGCAAGACCAACAAGGCCACGGCACCTGGACCGCCTCGCTCGCCACCGGGGCCGCGGGGCCAGGCACGGGCGGCGTCATCGGCGTCGCTCCGCAGGCGACACTGCTCAACATCAAAGTCCTACAGCGCGTCCCCACGGCCGTGAGCGGCATAGTTGACGGCGACATCAATGCCGGCATCGCCGCGCAATGTTCAGCAGGCCAAACCGGCGGTCTCCTGAGCTGGGTGCTGCAAGGCATCAACGACGCCATCGCCGCCAAGGCCGATATCGTCTCCCTCTCGCTCGGCTCTGTCGTCGACCTTTACAGCGGCGACGGCGCGGGTTGGAAAACCAGCTTCGATCGCGTCACCCACGCGGCGGCCGCGGCCAACGTCGTGCTGGTCGCGGCGGTCGGCAACGACGCGCTCGACCTCTCCGGCGGACGCTACATCGAGCTTCCCGCACAAGCCCGCGACGTGCTTCCCGTGGTCGCATCCACAAATCCGGCCTGCGCGGAAAATCTTGCCGCCGGGGCGGTCTGCGCGGCTGGTTCCATCACGCGCGCCTACTACAGCAACTTCGGAGCCTCACTCGACGCCATCGCCGCGCCCGGCGGCAGTTTTCCCAACGTCAGCGAAACCGGCATCAACGGCTTTGTGCGCGGTGCGTGCTCCTCGACCGGCTGCTTCAACCTCGGCAACTCCAGCTACGTCCAGGCGATGGGCACCAGCGCCTCGGCCCCGCTCGTCGCCGGTGCGGCCGCCCTGCTGCGCGCCGCGCACCCCGCCTGGACTGCCGCCCACATCGTCGCCGCGCTGCGCTCGTC
>JALYTE010000084.1 GCA_030854435.1 Acidobacteriota bacterium
GCCAGCTTCGAGACACGCAACCCCGCAACCGGTGAGGTGATAGCGAACGTAGCGACCGCCGATGCTGCCGATGTGGACCGTGCGGTGAAGGCAGCTCGCGCGGCGCTGCCGGGGTGGCAGGCGCTGACTGGGCATCAGCGCGCGCGGTACCTGTATGCGTTTGCGCGGCAGGTGCAGAAGCATTCGCGGCGGCTCGCCGTGCTCGAAACAATGGACAATGGCAAGTCGATTCGCGAGTCGCGCGACATCGATATCCCACTTGTAGCTCGGCATTTCTATCACCACGCGGGATGGGCCCAGTTGCTCGAAGAAGAATTTCCAGGCTACGTGCCCGTGGGTGTCGTCGCGCAGATTATTCCGTGGAACTTTCCGTTGCTGATGTTTGCGTGGAAGGTCGCTCCGGCGCTCGCGGCAGGCAATACGGTGGTGATTAAACCCGCCGAGTACACGCCGATGTCGGCCATCATGCTGGCGGAGATTGCGGACGAGATTGGCCTGCCCCGAGGCGTGCTCAACGTCATCCAGGGCGATGGGAAAACCGGCGCGGCGCTGGTCGAGCATCCCGACATTGACAAGATTGCATTTACCGGCTCGACCGAAGTTGGCCGCATCATTCGCAAGGCCACTGCGAATACGACCAAGAAACTTTCGCTCGAACTCGGCGGCAAATCGCCCTTCATCGTCTTTGACGACGCGGACCTCGACTCCGCCGTCGAGGGGTTAGTGGACGGCATCTGGTTCAACCAGGGGCAGGTGTGCTGCGCCGGTTCGCGGATGCTGGTGCAGGAGCGCGTCGCCGAAAAGCTGTACGAAAAGGTTCGCGCGCGAATGGAGACGCTGCGTGTTGGGTCGCCGCTGGACAAGGCCATCGACATTGGCGCGATCGTCGATCAGATCCAGTACGACCGCATCAAGTCGCTGGTGGACATCGGCGTTGCCGACGGCGCGACCTGCTGGCAGCCGGATATTTCGATGCCCGAGAAGGGCCTGTTTTTCAAGCCGACGCTGCTCACCGGCGTTCACCCCAGCTCGACTGTGGCCCAGGAAGAAATCTTCGGCCCGGTTTTGGTCTCGATGACCTTCCGCACTCCGGCAGAAGCCGTCGAGTTGGCCAACAATACGACCTACGGCCTCGCCGCGTGCGTGTGGAGCGAGAACATCAACGTCGCGCTCGATGTCGCCGCGCAGGTGAAGGCCGGCGTGGTGTGGGTGAATGGGACGAACCTGTTCGACGCTGCGTGCGGGTTTGGCGGGTATCGCGAGAGTGGCTATGGGCGTGAGGGCGGCAAGGAAGGGATGTATGAGTATCTGGAGCCTGCTTGGCTGCATGATGAATTGCGGGCGGCGGCGGTCGTGCCGCTGCCGGAATCCGTTGCCGCTTCGAGCGAACAGCAGATCCCCTACGGGGATGACAACCAGAAAAACAACAGCTTTGGGATCGACCGCACGGTGAAACAGTATATCGGCGGCAAACAGGCGCGACCGGATTCGGGGTATAGCTTTCCGGTGCGTGGGTTGAATGGCAAGCTGGTGGGCGAGGCCCCGCTGGGCAATCGCAAGGACATTCGCAACGCCGTCGAGGCCGCGCGGGCAGCGGCGAAGTGGGGCAACGCGACCGCGCATGGGCGCGCGCAGGTGCTCTACTTCATCGCCGAAAATATGGTGCAGCGGCGAGCGGAGATCGTTGCCAAACTCGCCGAGTTTGTCGGCCTCGAACAAGCCGCCATCGAACTCGACTACGGCGTTGAGCGCACGTTTGCGTATGCGGCGTGGTGCGACAAGTTTGAAGGCTCGGTGCATAACCCGCCCTTCCGTATGGTGACGCTGGCGATGAAGGAAGCGATTGGGACGGTCGGGATCCTGTGTCCCGACGATGCTCCGCTGCTGGGATTTCTGTCGCTGGTGCTGCCCGCGATCGCGATGGGCAACACCGTCGTCGCGGTCCCAAGCGAGCGCTGCGCGACGTTGATGAGCGAGATGTATCAGGTGTTCGACACGAGCGATCTTCCGGGCGGCGTGGTGAACATCGTCGCGGGTAAAGCGAGCGAGTTGGGCAAGACGCTCGCCGAGCACGACGACATCGACGCGATTTGGAGCTTCCGCGATGAGACCGCGGCGGCGATGGTGAAGCTCGGCTCGATCGGAAACCTCAAACAGGTCTGGACAAACGAGGGCCGGCAGGTGGATTGGTTCGATCCGGCGCAGGCCGAGGGCCGCTACTTCCTGCGCCATGCGACGCAGGTCAAAAATATCTGGGTGCCCTACGGGGAGTGAGGGCGTGACCTCGACCCTCATCGTGTACGGCATCTGCGCGCTGTCGATTGGACTGATGCTGGCGCGTCCGTGGGGGACTAAGGAAGTGTGGTGGCCGTGCGGCGGCGCGGTGCTGCTCGTCGCGTTTCGACTGCTCTCCCCGCACGATGCCTGGACTGCGATCGCGAAGGGCGCAGACGTTTATTTCTTCCTGACCGGCATGATGCTGCTCTCGGAGTTGGCGCGCTACCACGGCGTGTTCGACTGGATGGCGTCGAGCGTCGTGCGCGCCGCGCATGGCTCGCGCACGCGCCTGTTCGCGATGCTGTATGCGGCGGGCACGCTGGTGACGATCTTCATGTCGAACGATGCGACCGCGGTGGTGTTGACGCCCGCCGTGCTGGCCGCAGTGAAGAAGAGCAAAGCTGAACCGCTTCCCTTCCTGCTAACGTGCGCGTTCATCGCGAACGCCGCTTCGTTTGTGCTGCCGATATCGAACCCCGCGAATCTGGTCGTCTTCCACGCGCACATGCCCGCGCTGGGAGCGTGGCTGAAGATGTTTGGCCTGCCCAGCGTGCTCGCGATCGCGGCGACGTTCGTGCTGCTGCGCTGGACTTCGCGCAAGGACCTCGAAGGCGGCATGGAGGACTGCGAAGCGACGGAGTTGAAGCCAGCAGGTCATTGGATGCTATGGGGCATCGCGCTGGTGGCCGCGGTTCTACTGGTGTGTTCGGCGTTTGACGTGAACCTCGGCCTGCCCACGTTCTGCGCTGTGGCGCTGATTGCTGTGGCGATTTCTATCAAGCAACGCGCCGGTCAAGGGCTCAACGGGCCGCTTGAGATTCTCGGCAAAATTTCATGGAGCGTCTTGCCGCTGGTGGCCGGACTGTTTGTGCTGGTGGAAGCGGTGGAGAAGCGCGGTGCGTTGCAGATTACGGGTGGGTGGCTTCAGGCGATGGAGCATTGGCCGCGCGCGTGGGCTTCGCTGGGTACGGGGTTCGGCGTCGGCATCGCCGCGAACCTGCTGAACAATCTGCCGCTGGGATTGATCGCGGGCGCAAGCGTTCATGCGGCGCACAGCTCAAAGCTCATCACGAACGCTGTGCTGATTGGCACCGATCTAGGGCCGAATCTCTCGGTGACGGGGTCGCTCGCGACGATCCTGTGGTTGATTGCGTTGCGGCGCGAAGGCATGAATGTGTCGTTTGGAAAATTCCTGAAAGTTGGGCTGATAGTGATGCCGCCCGCGCTGGCGTTGGCGTGCATCGCGCTGTTGGTCGGCGGCCAATAGCGCTCAGTGCCGCGGAAAGCGCCGCAATGGGTTCAGCCTGAAGCTGATGCCCGCGTTGATGCCGTACGGACGCAGATTGCCGTAGGTGAACTGCGGCCACTCCTGATACTCGAAGTCGACCGCGCGAACCGTGATGCGATCGGTGACCAGAAAATCCACGCCCGCGCCGGGCACGAGCGCGAGGTAGTTTCCCTGCGCGTAGTGGAAAGGGAAATTAAGCCTGCCCAAGCCCGCAAGGAATTTCGCATAGGGGCGGAAGGTCCCAGGGCGCATGTAGACGTGTACTCCGCCGACGTAGGTCGTCTCGGTGACGTTCTCGGCCGCGTGCATGCGCAGATAGCGGGTCTCACCTTCAAAGCCGTAGCGCCAGTGCGGATGAACGTCGATGAAGGCGAACCCGCCGCCGATGGCGCGCTGTCCATAGTCTGCCTCGAACATGGAGTATCCGCCGCCGACGGTGATGTTGCTTCCCGGTCCCGAGGCCGCAGGCAGCGCTTGCGCGTCTGCCACGCAGGCGGCCCCGAGGCCGAGCAGTATCAGCCCACTGACAATGGAGAAATACAGCATGGCATTGTCAAGCGTGAGTGACTTCAAGCGCGCGATCACTGTGTCACCGTCAAGGTCATGGTTTGCGATACGCTAGCGCCAGTGTGCGCTCCGGTCGCGGAAACCGTGAAGCTGTAGGTCCCAGGAGGCGTCCCGCTGATGTGCAGGCCAGAACAACCGGTCGCGGAGAGCAGCGTTCCCATGCCGAGCACGAGCGCGACGACGGCGAGCATCGGAAGGCCGCGCTTTCTGCGCCGCAGAAGGAAGCCGGCAAGCAGCGCACCGGGAACAAAGCAGAACAGCACACCGGGTGAATGCGCATTGCTGGCCGATGCCCCAGCGCCCAGAGGATTGCCCGTGTCGATGGTCAACTGAAGAGTCTGCGTGGCGTCTGGCGGCACTGTCATTTGGCTGTTGCTGAAAGTGCAGGTGGCCGCGAACGGGAGGCCGAGGCAGCCGAACTCTAGCGTGTCGGTGAAGCCCTTCACCGATGCGACGGTGACGTTGACCGTGCCGTGTTGCGTGGTCTGGAGCGTGATGCTGGAGGGGTCTACCGCCAATGTGAACTGCGTCGCAGGTCCGCCGGTGATCGCGGTCAAGATAGAGCCGGAGCTCGCGTAGGTGGCATCTCCGCTGTAGGTCGCGACGATGCTCTGCGTTCCGGAGGAGACGAAGATGGTCATCGTCGCGACGCCGGTCGCGTCGACCGCCATACTACCCAGCACGGTGCCGCCGCTGCTGAAGCTCATGGTGCCGGTCGGCGTTGTGGGACCCGTCCAGCGCACGACCGCGATGAGCGTTACCTGCTGATTGTTGGCGGCATTGGTGGCCGTGGCCGTGAGCGCGGTGTTGGTGGGACGAAGCTGCACGCCCTGCGTGAGGTTCGCGGAACTGGAAAAGTTAATGCTGTCGCCGGAGTAGATGGCGGTGAGAGGGTGGTTCCCGGCGGCCAACGAAGGCACGGTGATGGCCGCATGGCCCTGCGCATCGAGCGTCGCCGTCCCCAGCAGCGTGTTCCCGTCCATGAAGGTGATCGTGCCGGTGGGCACGGTGTTTCCGGTTGCCGTCACGGCAGCGGTCAGGACGACGGAACTGAGCGTCAGCGCCGGATTCGTGCTGGTCGCGAGCGTCGTGGAGGTGAGCTGCTCGACCACTAGCGCGAACGGCGTTGAAACGGACGCGCTGGTGTTGCGGTCGCCGGCATAGTTGGCGACGATGGTGTGGGGGCCGGCGGCGAGCGTCGAAGTCATCAGCGTGGCAACGCCGCCGGCGTTCAGCAATCCGGTGCCGATGGTCCTGCCCGCATCGGTGAACGTGACAGGGCCGGTCGCAATCGCGCCGTTGGTGGTAATGGTCGCCGTGAGAGTCAGCGGGGTCGCATAGATCGCTGGGTTCGAGCTGGCGCTAAGGACGATTTGCGTGCTGGCGTTCTGAATCGTTTCAAGCAGCGCCGTGGACGTGACCGCCGCGAAGTTCTGATCGCCCGCGTAGCTTGCGGTGATGGAATGCGTGCCGACCAGAAGCGACGTTGTGGAGAAAGTCGCCGAACCAGCCGCATCTACGGTCACAGCGGCAAGAACATTTGCGCCATCGCGGAAGGTGATGACTCCGGTCGGCGTCAACGAGGCGGTGCCTGTGAGTTGCGCCGTGAAGACGACGCTGGAGGTGGCCGTGGCGGGATTGTTGCTAGACGCGAGCGCGGTCGTCGCCGGTTGCACGATCTTCTGTGTGAGGATGATCGACGTGGACGCGACGTGATTGGTATCGCCGGAATAGAGCGCGGTCAACGGATGCGCGCCGAACATCAACGTGCTGAGCGTGAAGCTCGCCACGCCCGCCGCGTTCACCGGTGCGGAACCGATAGCGGTCGCGCCGTCTTGCAGCGTGATGCTGCCGGTGATGTTTGGACTGGGGCTGGAGACGCTCGCGGTGAAGGTCACGTTCAGGCCAATGATTTGCGGATTGAGGCTGCTCTGCAACGAGGTCGTCGTCGCGGCTTGCTGAACGATCGTCGTAGCGGCGTTTGATGTTGTCGTCGCATAATTCGGATCGCCCGAAAATACGGCGGTCAGGGTGTGCCTTCCGAGCGCCAGACTGGAGGTCGTGAAGGTGAACGTGCCGCTTGCCGTCACGGCCTGTACGCCGATGGCCACGCCGCCATCCTGTAACGTGAGCGTGCCATTGGGCACGGGGCCGTTGACGGTCAGTGCGACTGTAAATACGGCGGGCGTGGCGACGTTGACCGTGGCCGGGCCGGCGAGCGTTAGAGACATGCCCGCCTGCGTGATCGTTTCGATGAACGCAGAGGACGCGTTGGGGACGTAGTTGCTATCGCCCGCGTAACTGGCGATGATGGAATCGCCGCCGACGGGGAGCGTGCCAACGGCGATGGTCGCAGCGCCGGTCGCATCCACCGCTGCGATGCCGAGCACGGTGGCCCCGAATTTGAAGGTGACTTGTCCGGTGAATGGGCCGTTCGCAGTCCCGCCTGCCGCGACGCTAAGTTTCGCGATGAAATGCACGACCGCTCCAGCGCTGGCCGGATTCAGGTCGGAGGTGAGCGTTGTTGTCGTTACGATCTGTTGGACGACTTCGAGCAGCGGAGCGGAGTTGCTGGCTGCGTCGTTGCCATCGCCGATGTAGGCCGCAATGATGTTGTGGCTGCCGGGGGGCAGCGACGCGAATGTGAATGTGGCGTTGCCCATACTGTCGACGCTGCCGGTTCCGAGCACGGTGCTGCCTTCCTTGAATTGCACGATGCCGGTGGGGGCGGGGCCATCGGTGGTGCTGACGGTCGCGGTGAGGGTGATGGTCGCACCGAAGTTCACGTTGCCGTTGGAGGTGGCGAGCGTGGTGTGCGTAGTGCCCTCATTGACCGTTTCGCTGACGAGGTTGGAGACGCCCGCCGCGTTGGTTGGGTCGCCCGAATATTTTGCGGAGAGGCTGTGGATGCCGGGAGTCAGTTGCACCGTCGAGAGCGTCGCAACACCTGAGACGAGGCTCGCGCTTCCGATCGCGGCAGCCCCGTCGTAGAACGTGACCGTGCCGGAGGGAGTGCCGGTGGCAGCGCTAACGGTCGCCGTCAACATGACGGACGACGCCACGATGGACGGGTTGGGCGTCGCGCCGAGCACCACCGTGGCCGCCTGCTGCACGACTTGCGTGAACGGCGTAGAGACTGCGGAGGCGTTGTTCGGATCGCCGCTGTAGTTGGCAGTGATGCTGTGCTGGCCGAGCGCGAGCGCGGAGGTCGTACAGTTGGCCGTCCCGCCTGGGCTCAGGGCCACGTTGCTGCAAATGGCATTGTTGCCGTCGAGAAAATTGATGGTGCCGCCGGGCGAAGCCCCGCCGCTCGCGACCGTCGCGACGAACGTTACGGCAGCGTTCACGACGCTCGGGTTTGCGCTCGAGGTCACGGCCACCGTGGTTGGGTTGACGGTGAGCACGTTGCCGGAAAGCTCGATGACGGTGGGACTGTTGCCGGCGTCTGAGTTGAGCGAGACTGAACCCAGCACTGGGTTGCCGATGACCGTCGGCGCAAACTCGACCCCCAGCGCGCAATTCGCGTTCGAGGCGAGCGGCGTTGTGGAGCAGGTCGTCGTCGCCGGATCGAGCGCGGCGTTGACCAGGGCCGGCGTTGCAAGCGTAAGCGACGCATTGCCGTCGTTTTCCAAACCCTCAACTTGGGCCGGAGAAGTTTTGCCCACCCGTATCGTTGCGTATTGCAAAGCGATGACGGTCGCTGCGATGCGGCGAACGCGGTTGTGGAACATGTCGGCGACCAGCAGATTTCCGCTGCTGTCGAAGAAGACGGCGGTGGGACCATAGAGGCTGGCGAGGTTGGCGGGCCCTCCGTCGCCGGAGAAGTTTTGCGTGCCCACGCCTGTGATGGTGTCGATAATGCCGGTGGAGGCGGTGATCCTGCGCACCCGATCGTTGCCGGAGTCGGCGATATAGAGGTTGCCCGCGGGGTCGAGCGCGACGGCCGTGGCGGCGTTCAGATTCGCGGCGGTAGCGAGACCGCCATCGCCGCTGAACTGCCGCGGGCCGGTGCCCGCGAGGGTCGAAATGTTGCCCGATGGGTCGACTTTGCGGACGCGATTGTTGCCCACGTCGGCGATGAAAATCGAGCCGTCCAGACTGGTCGCAACGTCCCACGGCGAACTCAGCAGCGCCGTTGTGGACGGAATGCCGTCGCCGTTATATCCGGCGACGCCGGTGCCCGCCACGGTGCTGATCTCCCCGGTCGTAGCGCTGACGACACGGACGACGTTGTTGCCGGTGTCCGCGATGTAGAGATTGTGCCCGGCATCGAACCTAATGCCTTCGGGGAAGTTGAGCGTCGCTGCGGCGGCCGCGCCTCCATCGCCCGTGTAGCCCGAAACTCCACCGGTGCCAGCGACCGTCGCGATGATGCCGCTGACCGCGTCCACGCGGCGGACGGCCATGTTGCCGGTGTCCGCGAAATAGATGTTGCCCGCGCCGTCGATCGCGAGTCCGGCGGGCGTGCTGATGGAGGCCTGAGTCGCGAGGCCGCCATCACCGGAAAAACCGGGGACACCATTGCCCGCGACAGTGGAGATGACGCCCGTCGCGGCGTCGACACGGCGCACGCGATTGTTATTGGAGTCGGAGAGATAGATGTTGCCGGCGGCGTCCACAGCGACCGCTGTCGGAAGAAAAATCGGGGACTGCGTGGCCTGGCCGCCGTCACCGCGATAGGTCCACGCGCCATTGCCGACGACCGTGTCGATCTCGCCGGGTTGCAGCACCGCCAGCGACCCCAACGCCGTTCCCGCCAGCATCGTGCTGCCGAGAAGACCGCCGTTGGCGGCTTGCAGAACGACCGCTCCGGTACGCAATCCCGGAGACTTCGGTTGAAAGATGACGGCGACCGTACAGGTCTGCTCGGCGGAGTAAGAAACTCCAGCGATGCAGCTTCCACCGGCAGCGAGGCTGAAGTCGCCCGCCGCGATTCCCTGCGTCACTGCTTGCGGAGCCTGCGCAACGCCGCTTCCGGTGATGACGATTGCGACGTTGAGTTGTTGAGACGACTGACCCACCGCAGTGGTTCCGGGAAACGACCTTGGCGCTTGAGCGATTCCGCCTTGTGCCAGCAGGCTCTGTAGACTGACCAAGGCGAGAATCTTCACCATGCGCCGGACGTTAGCGGTGTTTACGAAACTGCTCTGCAATCGGTTCGTTATCGTTGTCAAATGACCCTTCATCTCTGGCTTCGTGGGAATGCGACCGTCGCGCCAGTCGTTCGTATTTGTGCAATGGCACTATCGGCGTGGGACGGGGAAAAGTTAGAGACTATGGTCGAGCAAAGATTCGGGGCGTTCCATGTCCGGATTTTCGGACATGGGTTCCGGCCTGTGACGCCAATCTCTACATCCGCGCCACGTTTCTTTCAAAGCGGTGGTAGCGTGAGAAGAAGCAGCAACTTTGTGCTTCCGCTCAACACTCAATGCCACATCAGCCGGAGAATTTTCTCGCTATGAACTTGCCTTCCAGCAATATCGCAGCGTTGGGTCTTGCTGCCCTCGCATTGTGCGCTACAGCTCTTCCACAACACGCGCAGACGCACCCGAAGCGGCACAACGTCATCATCTTTGTCGCGGACGGCCTGCGTCGCGGATCGGTGAACGCGCAGGACATGCCCACGTTTCTCAAAGTCCGGCAGGCCGGTGTCGATTTCCGAAATAGCCACGCTGTGTTCCCTACTTTCACGACGGCCAATGCGTCCGTCATTGCCACCGGCCACGGACTGGGCGATACGGGCGATTTCAGCAACACGATCTATCCGGGAATCTGGCTGGCAAACCCGAAGGCGACCGCGACCGCCGGAAGCATCACGCCATTTCTCGAAAACGATGAGGTCCTCGCGGACTTGAACGCGGCGTTCCACGGAAACTACCTGGGCGAGCGGACCCTGCTTTCACTGGCGCGTGAGAAGGGTTTCGCCGTTGCGTCCGTGGGCAAACTGGGACCGACGGCGATCCAGCAGATCGAAGCGGTCCACCGGAACGGCGGCGGAGCGCTCGATTCCAGCGAAGCGATTATCGTGGACGATTCCACCGGCCACGCTGGCGGACTTCCCTTGCCGAAGGACGTTGTTGCCGCGCTGGAGAAGGCGCAACTGCCGCCCGAAGCGCCCACGCGTTCCAATGGGTTCGCGGAAAACTCCTCCTGGAACAACAATTTTCAAGGCGATGCGAAGACGCCCGGAACCAAAGACGCGAACCGCGTGCAAGAACAGTGGATGGCCGATGTCGCCACCAAAGTATTGCTTCCGAAGTTCAGCGCGGAAGGCGGGCCGTTCCTCCTGCTCTTCTGGTCGCGAGACCCCGACGGCACGCAGCACAACGAGGGAGACAGTCTTCAGCAACTCACGCCGGGGATCAACGGGCCGACCGCGCAACGCGGGCTTCGCAACGCGGACCATTGCCTGAAGCAGCTGCTCGATTGGCTCGATGCGCATCCGGGCATCAAGGCGAACACCGATGTCGTGATCACCTCTGACCACGGATTTGCGACCATCAGCCGGCGCGAAATTGCCCGCGACGGCGCGAGCACGGTAGAGGGTTCCGCGACACGCACATACGCGCTCGGCGGCGCGGAGCAAGCGCAACCCAGAGGCACGCTCCCCACCGGCTTTCTGGCCGTGGACCTCGCTCTACGGGAGCGCCTGCACATGTTCGATTCGGCAGTCCGGTCCAGCAGTGGATCTTCCGTTTACAAAGAGTTGAAGCTCAACGCCAAACTGTCCGAGTATCCATCCAACGGCAGCGCCCTGCTGGGTGAAACAGTGAAGCGCGCGGACGGTTCGGACGCTCGCCTGATCGTCGCCGCCAATGGGGGTTCCGACCTGGTGTATGTACCCAGCAAGAGCGCGGAAATCGTTCGGCAGATTCTTAAAACGCTGACCCAACTTGATTACGTGGGCGGCATATTTGCCGACGACGCTTACTGCCCCACTACGACCGACTGCCCGGGCGCGTTGCCGCTCAGCGCGATTGGATTGGACGGAGCCAGCCGTCTACCCCGACATGAGATCGTCGTGACCTACAAGGTTTTCTACTCGAAGCTTGGCGACCTCCAAAGTGCGGCGCAGATTTCCGACACCAGGCTACAGGAAGGCCAGGGCATGCACGGCGGCTTTGGACGCGACCAGACCCTGAACAACATGGCCGCGCTCGGCCCCGACTTCAAACGAGGATTCGTCGACGAGTCGCCGATGGGCAACATCGATATCGTGCCGACCCTGGCCCATGTTCTGGGCTTCGAGCTGCCGTCGGTTGGAACTCTGCGGGGCCGCGTCCTTACCGAGGCGCTGATCGGAACCAGGCCGGAAGGCAACGTCGCAAAACAGACGCTGACCTCCCAGCCAGCCGCAAATGGGATGAGAACCGTGCTGGAGTATGAAGAGTTCGAGGGCGTCCGCTATGCAGTTCGCGCATGCGCCCTGCACGGCGACGCGAAAGGGACGTGCTGGTAGTTCGCGCGACTTCGATCGAAGATCCCACCCAATTCTCAAAAGCTTGTATTGGTCGGGGCGGAGAGATTCGAACTCCCGACCCTCTGCTCCCAAAGCAGATGCGCTACCAGGCTGCGCTACGCCCCGACATTCTCTTATGATATCGCATTCGGAAGATGTTTCTCACGTACTAAAACCAGCGGACTTTTGATCCGAACAGTTCATGCAGAAGCCAGGTCAGCAGCACGAACGGAATCAGCGCGAGCGCGATCAACCCCGACCCCAGCAACCCCATGAACAGCCAATCCTTCCCGGTGTCGCGCTTGCCCGTCAGCAAGGTGCGTTCCAGCAGATGGTAGTTGCGCCGGTTCGCGCGCCAACCGATGTCGAAAAGGTTTCCGAGGATCGGAACCATGCCCACCACGACCTCGATGCCGACATTGGCGACCATCCGCGCGACCGTCACCAGCGGCGCTCCGCGAAAGTACGCCGCGAGAACGATGACACAACTCGCCAGCCCTCCGGCCAGATCGCCAAACCCGGGAATGAAGCCGACAATGCCGTCGAGGCCGAATCGAATCTGCGTTCCCGGTATGCGGAACCAGGTGTCCAGCGCGCGCGACAGCAAGTCGAGATTTTCGTCGCGAAACAGCCCGCCCGCTCCGCCCATGCGTGGGCGCACGGCGTCGGCAGAGCCAGCCCCGGGGCGCAGGATTTCAGGTCGTACAGTCCGCTGCGCCATTGCTCCTCCTCGTGCTTATCCACTGTTGGATGCTACAATCGTAAACATACGGCGGCTATAGTTCAGTGGCAGAACGCCGCTCTGTGGCAGCGGATGTCGTGGGTTCGAGACCCACTAGCCGCCCCAATTTCCCCCCTCCTCCAAGACGACCCAGAACTTTGCCGCGCGCTTCGAAATTGACATCGAAATTGAAATTCACGCCAGTCGCCGCCACCGAACTCGCCCCCGCACCCCGCAATCTCTACGCCGGAACGTCCGGCTGGGCATACCCCACCTGGAAGCCCGGATTTTATCCCGCCGAAGTTCCTCCGCGCGCCTTCCTCCACAACTACGCCTCGCGTCTCACGTCGGTCGAAGTGAACTACACGTTTCGCACGCTGCCAACGCCGCTACAGCTCAAAGGCTGGCTCGACGCGACACCGCCGGGGTTTCGCTTCAGCTTCAAAGCGCCGCAGCGCATCACGCACTTCCAACGATTGAAGGCAAGCGACGCGACCGTTCGCGAGTTCATCAAGTTCCTCAAACCCGCCCGCGCCGCCAACAAGCTCGGCCAGCTGCTGTTCCAACTCCCCCCAAATTTCAAGGCCGATCCCGAGACCCTCGGCGCATTCCTCGCCCTGCGCGCACTGGCAGATCCATCCCTGCAAATTGCCTTCGAGTTCCGCCATCCAAGCTGGTTCGCGAAGCCTGTCTACGAAATCTTGCGCGGCCACAACGCCGCACTCTGCATTGCGGAGAGCGATGACCTGGCGACACCCGACATCGCCACGGCAAACTTTCGTTGCTTCCGGCTACGTTGCAGCGGCGGTTACACCGCGGTAGAACTGGAGACATTCGCCGCGCGTTTCACCAGGCTCGCGCGCAAACAGGAAGTCTTCGTCTACTTCAAGCACGAAGACGAACCCACAGGCGCGCGCAACGCCGAGACAATGCTGAAGGCCGCTGCGGGGCTCAGCGCGAAGGCCCGCAGCTGATGTCCGCTCCCGCCTATCCACCGTCGTACCCCGAATTCAAGCCGCGGGCGTTTCTCTCCAACGGCCACTTGCAGACCATCTTCGGCAACGTTCTGCGTCGGCAGAACTGCCTTCCCGAGCCGGTCGCGCAACTCGTCGAAGTGTCGCCCGCGCGGGGCCGTCGGATCGCCAGCCAAGTGCTCTGCCACTGCCACTGGCAGCCACTGCCGGAGCGCCCCGAGCGCCCGACGGTCATCCTCCTGCACGGGCTTGAAGGCTCGTCGCACTCGCAGTATGTCGTCGGCAATGCGAACAAATTGTGGCTCGCAGGCTGCAACGTCATTCGCATGAACATGCGCAACTGCGGCGGAACCGAGCGCCTTACTCCGACGCTTTATCACTCCGGACTATCTGCCGATGTAGATCGCGTGCTGCACTTTTTTCGCGACTCGCGGAAGCTGCAAACCATGTCGCTGATCGGCTACTCAATGGGCGGAAATCTCGCGCTCAAACTCGCCGGTGAGCTTGGCCCCAACGCGCCGCCGGAACTTCGCAGCGTCGTCGGCGTCTCGCCCGCAGTCGATCTACAGGCTTCCGCCGATGCCCTGCACAACTGGCAGAACAGGCTTTATGAGCGGCGATTTATGCGCGCGCTGCTGCGCCGCTTCCGCCGCAAAGCCGCGCTGTTTCCACACGCCTTCGATCCGCAGCGCGCCGCGCACATCCGCTCGCTGCGCGACTTCGACGACCGCATCACCGCGCTGTACTCCGGCTTTCAGTCCGCCGACGACTACTACCACCGCGCCGCCGCCGCCCGCGTTCTCGACCGCATCGCGGTGCCCACGCTCATCCTGCACGCGCTCGACGACCCCTTCGTTCGCCTGCTCGAACCTACGCGCGCCCTCATCGCCGCCAACCCCAACATCACCTTCATCGAGACCGCGAACGGCGGCCACTGCGCCTTTCTCGCCCAGCCCGACCCAGCCACCGCCAACGACGGCTACTGGGCCGAGCACACCGCGCTGCGTTTCATTTTGGAACACGCGCGGACGAATGATCGCGCGTTTCCAAACCGTGCGCTTACCATAGGACAGCGGTAGAGTTTCAACGCTTCCGGGAACCAACAAAATGCTTGCAGAGTGGACCGCCGAATGCACCGCCGACGCGCCCACGCTCGTCGTGCCATGGTCCGACCCCGAGAGCAGCGCGCGCTACATCGATCTGCGCGCCGATCCCTACGCCATCGCCGAAATCCCTGAAGCGGAACTCTATCCGGCCCTGGGGCGCACGCTGCGTTCGCTCAACGCGGTGCGCTCTCCCGTACTCACCGCCAAGTGCGACGTCTGGCTTCTATCGTCAACTCAACAAACCGACGAACTCGAAATGCTGCGGCTCGAACTCGATCTCAGCGCGGAAGAATCGAGCGCTGGCATCGCCAGTTACATCGACATCCTGTGGCGCGACCGCGCGCTTTTCGCCTCCGCGCACCAGCAGCGCGAGATGCTCGACCGCCTCACCCGCCGCGCCGGGCGTCTCGACCAGCCCCAGGCCGCTCTTGCCTGCGTGCTGCGCCCGGCGATGTTCGACTTCGAGGGAACGCTGGAAGGCTTCGCCGTTACGCTCTACGTCCGCGCGCTCGGCCACGATGCGAGCATCGCCGTCGACCGCTGGAGCGCCGTGCTCGACGACATCACAGTGCTGTTGCGCGGCAGAGACCTCGCTCCCGCCCGCGCCTCCGCTACAATCGATTCAGGCGCGTATCCGTTGAGGGTGCGCAGCATTGACCCCTACGCGGGCGAGTAGCTCAACTGGATAGAGCACCGGCCTTCTAAGCCGGTGGTTGCAGGTTCGAGCCCTGCCTCGCCTACCATCAACCCAACCACAGATATGCCGTTCTCTGTCGGCAATATCAATCCTTGAGTCAAAAGATTTGGTTTCCTGAGAGTGGCATTCTGAAGAAAAGACAATTGCTATGGCGCACGCAAACGAAATGATCCTCGGCAAAATATATGAGGCCTTTGCCAAGGGCGACATGGCCGACGGAATGGCAGCTTTCACTGACGATATCGCCTGGCATGCTTCCGGCCGAAACCCCGTCTCCGGTAATTACACTGGCAAGACGGAAGTGCTCGGGTTTTTTAAGAAGATGATGGATGTATACGATGGGCCGTTGCAGGTCGAGATTCTCGACATTCTGGCCAACGATCGCAATGGCATCGTGTTGACAATCGAGCGTGGCATGATTCGCGGCGAGACTTTAGAATTCCGAGCGGTTCACCACTGGAAATTCCGGGATGGTAAATGCGCGCGTTTCGAAAACTATGCTGATGACGCATATCATGAATTTTGGTCGAGACACAGCTCGAAAACATGAACCCCAACAACACCATCGCCGTAGCCATGTCCGGCGGGGTCGATTCATCGGCCGTCGCCGCGCTGTTGCACGCCCAAGGCCATGATCTCGTCGGCCTCACGCTCCAACTCTGGAACCAGCGCCGCCTGGCCGGGAGCCAGGGCATGCCCGAGAGCGTGCAGGGCCGCTGCTGCTCCATCGACGACGTGTACGACGCCCGCCGCGTCGCCGAGCGCATCGGCATCCCCTACTACCTCGTCAACGCGCAGGACCGCTTCGAGGACGAGGTCGTGCGCCCTTTCGTCGCAGAATATCTGGCGGGCCGAACACCCATCCCCTGCACGCTTTGCAACAACCACCTGAAGTTCGACCAGCTTCTGCTCACCGCCCGTCAGATCGGCGCCGACCGCATCGCAACGGGCCACTACGCGCGCAACCGCTTCGACGCGACACGCGATCGCTGGGTGCTCTCGCGTCCCGCCGACCGCAGCAAGGACCAGACCTACTTCCTCTTCGGCCTCACGCAAGACCAACTTTCGCGCACGCTCTTTCCGCTCGGCGAAATGCAGAAGCCAGCCGTCCGCGAGATGGCCGCCGACCATGGACTTGACCTCGCGCAGAAGCCGGACTCGCAGGAAATCTGCTTCATTCCCGGCGGTAGTTACGCGCAGTTTCTCACGGCGTATCTCAACGAGCAGGGCCGCGAACTGCCGGACAGCTCGGGCGAACTCGTCGCTACTTCAGGCGAAGTGCTCGGCCACCACGATGGCATTCACGGATTCACCGTCGGCCAGCGTAAGGGGCTGGGCATCAGTTCGCCCACGCCGCTTTACGTACTCAACATCCATCCCGACTCCCACGCCGTGAAAGTCGGCCCCGACGACCAGCTCTACACGCGAACCTTTACAGCCGACCGCCTGAACTGGGTTTCAATCCCCGAGCCGTCCGGAACCGCCCGGGTCGCAATCAAGGTTCGTCACCGCCATGAACCCGCACCGGCATCGCTCCGCGTCACCGCTGAAGACCGCATTGAAGCCACCTTCGACGAGCCGCAACGGGCCATCACCCCAGGACAATCCGCAGTTTTCTACCAGGGCGATGAAGTCGCTGGAGGCGGCTGGATCTGCTAGATCTACTTTCCTGTGCGCGCAGTGCTGTACCAGTCCCGACGAGGAGTCCCAATGCGCGCTCTTGCTTGCCTGTTCTTCATTCTCGCCTTCGCCTCCGCCGCCCATGCCACCATCTTAGGACAGGTTCACGGCGTGGTCCACGATCCCCAGCATCGCCCCATCGCCGGCGCTCGCGTCGAAGTGAGGGCCGCCCACTCCGACCTCACCCTGACCGCGCTCACCAACCAGGATGGCTCATTCTCTTTCGCCTCCGTCCCGCTCGGCGAATACATCGTCACCGTCTCGTGCGCCGGCTTCGCCACCGCCAGCGAAACGCTCACTCTCGCCTCCGACACCTCGCCCGTCCTGCACTTCGAGCTCCAGATTGGAAGCGTGCAGCAGACCGTTTCCGTAGACGACAACTCCCCCATCGCCAACGTCGACACGGTCACTCCCACCACGCTCATCGGGCGCACCGACATCGCCCAAACCCCCGGCGCGGACCGCACCAACTCGCTCGCAATGATTACCGATTACGTTCCCGGAGCCTACGTCACGCACGATCAACTGCACATGCGCGGAGGCCATCAGGTCAGTTGGCTCATTGACGGCGTCGAAATCCCCAACACCAACATCGCCGGCAATCTCGGCGCACAAATCGACCCCAAAGACATCGACTACATCGAAGTCCAGCGCGGCAGCTACACTTCCGATGTCGGCGACCGTACCTACGGCGTCTTCAACGTCGTTCCCCGCACTGGCTTCGAGCGCAACCGCCAGGCCGAACTCGTCCTCTCCGCCGGCAACTTCCTCCAAACCGACGATCAACTCAACTTCGGCGACCACACCGAAAAGCTCGCCTACTACGCCAGCCTCAACGGCAACCGCAGCGACTACGGCCTCTCCACGCCCATCGGCAACGTCCTGCACGATGCCGCCAACGGTTACGGCGGCTTCGCGTCCTTCATCTACAACCGCACGCCGCGCGACCAGTTCCGCCTCGTCACGCAACTCCGCCGCGACTTCTTCCAAATCCCCTACGACCCCGCCCCCAACGGCCTTGGCAATCGGTCGGGGTTCAACTCCAGCGGCCTGCGCGATGGCCAGCATGAAATCGACGGCCTGGCCGCCTTCTCCTGGATTCACAGTTTCAACTCATCGACCGTCCTGCAACTCTCGCCCTTCTTCCACGACAACCACGCCGACTACGCCTCCAATCCCACTGACGTCCCGGTCGCCACGACGCTCAACCGCTCCTCGGCGTACGGCGGCCTGCAAGCCTCCATCACGACCGAAATCGCGCATAACACACTGCAAGCGGGCATCTACTCCTTCGGCCAACGCGACCACTATCTCTTCGGTGCCGCGTTCAACGACGGCAGCGGCGTACCGCCCTTTACAACTCCCGATTCAGCCTCCGGCGGCGTCATAGAAGAGTACGTTTCCGACAACTTCAAAGCGACCTCGTGGCTGACGCTCATCGCCGGCTTGCGCTCGACTCAATTCCACGGCCAGTTCACCGAGAACGAAGTCGATCCCCGCATCGGCGTCGCTCTGCGCATTCCCCGCCTCAACTGGGTCTTTCGCGGCTTTTACGGACGCTTCTATCAACCCCCGCCGCTGCTCACCGCCTCCGGCCCCGTGGTCCAGTTCGCGCAGGGCAACAACACCGACTTTCTCCCCCTCCACGGCGAGCGCGACGAAGAGCATCAGTTCGGCGTGCAGATTCCAGTACGCGGCTGGCTCATCGACGCCGACACCTTCAAGACACGCATCAATAATTTCCTTGACCACTCCATCGTCGGCGACTCCAGCATCTATTTTCCGGTCACGGTCGATGGCGCGCTCGTCCGCGCCTGGGAACTCACGCTGCGCTCGCCGCGGCTGTGGCGCTTCGGCAACGCGCATCTCGCCTACTCCAATCAGATCGCAGAGCAACGCGGCAACATCATCGGCGGCCTCATCTGCGCGCCCTTCGGCTCGCCGCAATGCGATCAGGGCTTCACCTACAAGCCCGTGGACCACGACCAGCGCAACACCCTCAACGTCGGCTTCAACGCCACTCTGCCCTCACGCCTGACCGCCTCCACCAACGTCTACTACGGCTCCGGCTTCACCAACGGCAATCCCGGTCCCGCCTCACCCTACCCCGACCCTTACCTGCCACAACACACCACGTTCGATCTCTCCGTGGGCCGGACGTTCGGCGAAAACATCACAGCATCGCTCACCGCCACCAACGTCGCCAACCGCCGTGTGCTGCTCGACAACAGCCTCACCTTCGGCGGCTTCCACCACAACGACCCCCGCGAAATCTACGCCACCGTCCACTACCGCTTCAAGTACTGAACCTGGCAAAGCGGTTGCCATTCCGCAGCAAATTGGTCGTAATTGCGTCGCAATATTTTTGGTTGTCATTCCGCACCCTGAGTTTGTCGAAGGGGGAGGAATCTGCTTCTCTTTCGCAGTTGCACAAATCGGGTGCCCCATGTCCGGATTTTCGGACATGGGTTCCACCGCCACCGTTGCTCTTGCCTTTGTTTTTCTTTCTGTCATTCCCGAAGGGAACCTGCTGTTCGTTCAAACTGGCAATCCAAGCGCGTCTTCACCACGAATCGAATCCCACTCCCCACCCCTCAATTCCACGTCTCCCAACGCCTTCCGATAAACCCACGCGTCCCCCGCCTCCCCATAAAACCCCTGGGCTCTTCTCGATTGCACAAACCCACAGCGCTCATAAAACCTAATCGCGCCGACGTTCCCCACGAATACATGCAACGCGATGGCCCCACATCCAGCCTCGCGCGCCTCATCCTCCACCCGCTGCATCAACTCCAGCGCCAACCCCTTGCGCCGCCACTCCGCAGCCACATCGAGCGTCACCACATACCCCACGCACCCGCCCTCCACGAGCTCCACATGCGCTACGCAAAAACCCGCCAGCCCGTCCTGCTCCGCAATCACCACGCGGGCCTTCCCGGCTTCCGCGACCCCCCGCATCATCGTCCGCGAAAACCGAAACTCCGACGCGAAGCAAGCCTCATCCAGCCGAAACATCGCCTCGAAATCCTCCGCCCGATACCCCCGAAATTTCATCGCTTCCCCACACTTACAGGCCACAATACGTTCCGGCATCGACAGAAGACTCCACGGATGAACGCACTCTTCCGCGCCCTCCGCGTTTTTCCCCCTCTGCGTTCTCCGCGTTCGTCCTTGCTGTTGCTCTTGGCCCCTACACCGCCACCGTAAAGCTGTCCTCGCTCCGCGTCACGGCCCGATACAGCGTGTCGCGCTCGAACGGCACACGTCCCGCCTCGGTAATCAGCCGCACCAAATCCTGCCGCCGCATTCCCTGCGGAGTGGTCGCTCCCGCGTCGTGATAAATCTTCTCCTCAATCACGGTGCCATCAATATCGTCGGCCCCAAAGCGCAGCGAAATCTGCGCCATCTTCGGCGTCACCATCTGCCAGTAGCTCTTGATGTGCGCAAAATTATCCAGCAGCAACCGCCCCACCGCGATCTGCCGCATGTCGGTCATGCCGGTGGATTTGGGCAGGTGCGCCAGCGCCGTATTTTCCGGATGAAAACTCAACGGAATAAACGTTTGAAACCCGCCCGTCTCATCCTGCACTTCTCGTAGCTTAATCAAATGATCGACGCGGTCCTCGTCATTCTCGATATGCCCATAAAGCATGGTCGCATTCGACCTCAGCCCCGCCTTGTGTGTCAGCCTCGCGGTCTCCAGCCACTCGCTGCCGTCGATTTTATGGTCGCAAATAATATGCCGCACGCGGTCGGCGAAAATCTCCGCGCCGCCCCCCGGGCAAGAGTCCACGCCCGCCGCCTTCATCTTCTCCAGCATCTCCGCAATCGATATTTTCCCGCGCTTGGCAAGATACGCCACCTCGACCATTGTGAACGCTTTGATATGCACCTGCGGATAGCGCGCTTTCAGCCCCCGCACCAGATCCATGAAATATTCAACCGGCAAATCGGGATGCAGCCCGCCGACGATATGGAACTCCGTCACGGCTTCGGTCAACCCTTGTCCCGCCGTCTCCCAGGCCTCTTCGAGCGCCATGGTATACGTGTCGGCCGTCCCCTTTTTACGCCCAAACGCGCACAGCCTGCACGAGGCCACGCACACATTGGTCGGGTTGATGTGACGGTTCACATTGAAGTAGGTGATGTCCCCATGCATCCGCTCCCGCACCAGGTTCGCCATCCAGCCCACCGCCAGAATGTCCCCACTGCGATACAGCGCAACCCCATCGTCGAAGCTCAGCCGTTCTCCGGCCTCGACCTTCGCGGCAATCGGCGTCAGCGCCGCATCGTCGGTCTGAAACCCATGCCGCGCGCGCTTCGTATTCAGCTCGGAACTCATACAGCTATATTCTAGACCTTCACATGGCCGCGATTCGTCGACAGCGTGTCCCGGCCTACTGCACGGAAACCGTCCAGGTGGCGGAATGGCTTAGAGCCCCGCTAGTGCCGTTCAGGGTGATCGTTTCGGTAAAAGGAACAAATGCGGGTGAGCTGCCGCCGCACCCACTCATCGCGACGAGCGCGGTAACGACCATGAGGGCCGAGAGCAGCAACGGCCTTCGTCTGCGGCATTTGAACGCCAGCAAAGTCGTCCCGAAGAAGCCGAACGGCAGCATCGCAAACAGCGTGAAGTCGCGCTGAGTGTTGCGCAACAAGCCGGTTTGAACGGGCGTTTGAAGCGTCACCACTGCGGTCGCAGCCGCAGTTCCGTTCGGCGTAACCGAAGTGGGCGCAATGGTGCATGTCGATCCGCTGGGCGCGCCGCTACAGGTCAGCGCGGTCGCCGCATTGAACCCGTTGATAGGCGTGATGCTAAGAGTGGTCATCGTGCTGCTGCCATGCGTGACGGTGCTGGACGCGGGCGAGACGGCGATGGTGAAGTCCGGCAACGGCGGAGCGGCAATCGTGATGCTGAGGTTGGAGGACGTGGACGCTGCAAAGCCGGTCGCACCGGCATAGGACGCACTGATGGTGTGTGTGCCGACGCTGAGAGCCGCACTCGTAAAGACGGCTTTGCCGGTAGCGTCGAGTGCGACGCCACCGAGACTGGTAGTGCCATCAGTGAAAGTCACGGTGCCGGAAGGAATGGCCGTTCCCGTGGCGGCCGAGACCTGCGCCGTGAA
>JALYTE010000101.1 GCA_030854435.1 Acidobacteriota bacterium
CTCGACTTCCGTGCTGGACTTGACACGCTGACGACCATGCGCGAATTTCTCGTGGCGTTGGGACTGTCGCTGGTGTTGTGGGGCGGCGTGGCGGAGGCGTATTTGCAATCGGTTCACGCGATGGCGGCGACGCCGGAGCTGGCGACGCTCACGTTCACGCAGATCATGCTGCTGATGGCGACCAGCATGGGCGGCTCGCTGTTGCAGCTTCCGGTGCTGGGATGGTTCACGCAGATCGCGCTGATGGCCGCGGCGGTGCATACGTTTTTCTCGGTGCCGTTGGAAGCCGCGACGGCCTATGGCGCTGTGCTTCTGTTCATCAACAGCTTGAGTATCGTACCGGCGGGGGCGATAGCAGCGCGTGCTTCCGGAACGAGCTTGCGGGGCGCGGCGCAGGCGGCGGAAAGCATTTAGATTTCGACGCGGCTGCTAGACTTGAAAATGAAATGAAATGTCCGTTCTGCGGTTTCGCTCAGGATAAAGTCATCGACTCGCGCGAAAGCAAGGAGGCCGACTCGATCCGTCGCCGCCGCGAGTGCGAACGCTGCACCAAGCGCTTTACGACGTACGAACGCATCGATGAAATCCCCTACATGGTGGTCAAGAAGGACGGACGGCGCGAACGTTTCGACCGCCAGAAGGTGCTCGCGGGACTGTTGCACTCCTGCCAGAAGCGCAAGGTTTCAGTCGCGCAGATGCAGGAAATCGTCGACGCCACGGAGGCTTTCGTGATCGATTCGGAAGGGCGCGAACGCTCGACCGCGTCGGTCGGAGAACTGATTATGGCACGGCTCAAAGACATCGACACCGTCGCTTACATCCGCTTCGCGAGCGTGTACCGCGACTTCAAGGACGTACGCGAATTCAAGCTTGAACTTGAAGACCTGCTGGGCGGGAAAGATCTTAAAGGAAGGCGCACGCAGCGATAGATTTTCTGAAATACGAAAGCAGAGGCGACAGAATTATTTCCGAAACCCGCACACACAAGATCACGCTCATTCCGGGCGACGGCATCGGCCCTGAAGTGACCGCGGCGACCGTCAGCATTGTCGAAGCGGCAGCGACGCCGCTGGGATGCGCGTTCGATTGGCACCGTTACGATGCGGGCGCCGAAGCGTTTGCGAACACCGGAGAATATATTCCGCAGGCGCTGTACGAATCCATTGAGCAGAACCGCGTCGCGCTGAAGGGTCCCGTTACGACACCTGTGGGCGCGGGTTTTGCGTCGATCAATGTGACGCTGCGCAAGAAGTTCGACCTCTATGCGAACTTTCGTCCGGTGAAAACGCTTCCCGGCTTGAAGACGAATTATCCCAACATCGACCTCATCATTTTTCGCGAGAACACTGAAGACCTGTACGCCGGGTTGGAGGTGATGATCAATGCCGACATCGCGCAATCGCTCAAGATCATTACGCGAAAAGGCTCGACGCGCATCGCGCAGGCCGCGTTCGACTACGCTCGCAAGATGGGGCGCAAGAAGGTCCACGCCATCCACAAGGCGAACATTATGAAGTTGTCGGACGGGCTTTTTCTGCGCTGCTGCAGGGAGGTCGCGGCCGGCTTTCCGGAAGTGACGTATGCCGAGCACATCATCGACAACACCTGCATGCAACTGGTGCTGAATCCGTACCAGTACGACACCATTCTGACGACAAATCTTTACGGCGACATTCTTTCCGACCTGTGCTCGGCGTTTGTGGGCGGGCTGGGACTTGTGCCGGGCGCGAACCTGGGAGGAGAGTATGCGATCTTCGAGGCGGTGCATGGTTCGGCCCCGGACATCGCGGGACAGGACAAGGCGAACCCTACGGCGTTGTTGCAATCGGCGGTGCTGATGCTCAACCACATCGGCGAGGGTGAGGCCGCGACGAAAATCCAGACGGCCATTGAAAAGGTCTATGCGGAGGGCAGGAGCCTGACGCGCGACGTGGGCGGTTCAAGCGGGACGAGAGCTTTTACGGACGCGGTGATTGCCGCGTTGTGATTTTCTGGAGTCCACCTCGTACAATGAGAGCGTCGAAACGAGAAGCTATGACCAAGCGAAACATTTCCACCGCAATTTTCCTCGCCACTGCGCTTACGCTCTGCGGCTGCAAAACGGATTCCGTCGTGAAGAAGAGCGATGTGGCCGATTACGGCGCTGCCGCCTCAGCGCACGCGCCGAATCCCGACGCGGGAAAGGTGAGCGGCACGATTCGCATCAACGGCAAGCCGCCCGCGCGGGTGAAGATCGATATGTCGATGGACCCGGCGTGCGCGATGACCGCGGCGGAGAACGACGCCGAGCAATACATGGTTTCGAACGGCAAGCTCGCGAATGTGTACGTGTACATCAAGGCGGGGGCCGCACCCTCGAAGGCCCCCGCGAATAGCGCGCCAGTCGTGCTCGACCAGAAGGGGTGCCGCTACACGCCGCATGTGATCGCGTTGCAGCAGGGTGGGTCGGTGGAGTTTCGGAACTCCGATCCGACGATGCATAACGTGCATACGACTCCGACGGCGGGCGGCGGCAATCCCGTCATCGATGTTTCACAGAGTCCGATGGGGCAGCCGCAGACGCGCAAGTTTTCGCAGCCCGAAACGATGCTGCCGGTGCGCTGCAACAATCATCCCTGGATGAACGCGTTCATCAACATTGCCGACACGCCCTACTTTGCGGTCTCGGGCGCGGACGGGAGCTTTACGATTGGCGGCTTGCCGCCGGGCAATTACACTGTGGCTGCCGTGCATGAAAAACTCGGCGAGCAAGACATGCAAATCGTCATTCCGCCGAAGGGCGCGGCTAAAGCCGACTTTACGTACACGATGAAATAGACTGGCTGCGGAACGTCGTTGGAAATCCGAACTGCTGAAAGGGTCGCTTATGAACTTCTCGCTCACGTTCCCGCAGCACAATATACCGCTGTGGTTTATGGTGCTGTCGCTTTTTCTGCCGCGCATCTGCATGGCGATCGCGTGGTTCCAACACAGCATGACGCAGTTCATACCGCCCACGCTCAACATTATTCCGGTGGTCGTGGCGCTGCTGATTCCGCGGGTGTTGATCCTGTTCTGGATTTATCAGGACCAGGGGCTCACGTTCTGGTTTCTCATCCACCTGATCGCATTGTTGATTGCGTTTGGCGGGGGCAGCCACCGCGTCTATCGGCGACGGCGGCGCGTCGAGTACGTCGGCTAGAGCGATCTGCTTCCTTGTGTAAAGACTGTCGGCGCGATGAAAACCCATGTCCGAAAAGCGTGACATGGGCACCCCCGGAATCTGCCGATGCCCGCTGCTTGATGCGTTATTCTTGAGTCTATGGAACGGCGAAACGTAGGCATTCTCGGCGCGACCGGCATGGTCGGACAGCGGTTCATTCAACTTCTCGCAAACCATCCGTGGTTCAACGTGACGTGGCTGGCGGCGAGCGATCGCAGCGCGGGCAAGACTTATGCCGAAGCGTGCAATTGGAAGCTCGACACGCCGCTGCCCGCGCACATCGCGCGGATGACGTTGCAGCCGAACTTGCCGGAGCTTGCGGCAGGCGAGTTGCCGCGCATTATTTTCGCGGCGCTGGATACGGACATCGCGCGCGAACTGGAGCCGAAGTTTGCCGCGGCGGGGTGTGCGGTGATTTCGAACAGCTCGGCGTTTCGCATGACGGCGGACGTTCCGCTGGTGGTGCCGGAGGTGAATGCCGACCATCTCGCGATGATCGAGATGCAGGCAACGCGCAAGGTGTCGGGCAGCGGCGGCTACATTGTCACCAATCCGAACTGCAGTGCGATTGGGCTGGTGCTGCCGTTGAAGCCGCTGGAGGAAGCGTTTGGCATCGAGTCGCTGTTTGTTTCGACGATGCAGGCGGTTTCGGGCGCGGGCTTTCCGGGAGTCGCGTCGCTCGACATTCTCGGCAATGTCGTTCCCTTCATCAAGAATGAAGAGGAGAAGTTGCAGGAAGAAATCGGCAAGCTGCTGGGACGCGTTGACGGGCGCGGGTTCCATCCGTTGGAGGCTAGAGTTTCGGCGCATTGCAATCGCGTTGCCGTGGTCGATGGGCATACGGAGTGTGTCAGCATCAAGCTGAAAAAGCGGGCGACCTACGAGGACATCGTCGAGGCGTGGCGGAGCTTTCAGCCACTCAGCGGCAAGGGCCACGAGGGTCTTCACCTGCCCTCCGCGCCGCTTTTTCCGGTTGAATATGCGGCGGAAGAAGCGCGACCGCAGCCGCGTCTCGACTTGATGCGGGGCAAAGGAATGGCGACGACCGTTGGGCGCCTGCGTCCGTGTTCGTTGCTGGATTGGAAGTTCGTTCTGCTGTCGCACAATACGATTCGCGGCGCGGCCGGCGCGGCGATTCTCAATGCGGAAATTCTGGCCGTGCTGGGCAAGTTCGACTTTCGTGGATGGGCGGCGGAGAGGAATGTACAACGCGCTGAAATCGCGGGGGCGGTGCCGGCATGAGCGATTCTTTCCTGAGTACGCCGCGTCCGAATATTGTCGTCATGAAGTTTGGCGGGACATCGGTTGAAGATGCCGCCGCAATTCAGCGCACGGTTTCGATTGTGTCCGGGCGGGCAGAGCGCGGGCTGCGGCCCGTGGTGGTGGTTTCGGCGATGGCGAAAGTGACGGACCAGCTTCTCGCCTGCGCAGCTGCCGCCTATGCCGGACGCGGCGACAAGGACGTTGCGTTCGAGGTTTCGGCGCGTCTGCGCGCACGGCATCTCGACACTGCCTCGCAGCTTGCGACAGGCGAGCGCTTGCACACGCTGCACGCTGGCCTCGACAGCCACTTCGACACACTCGACGAACTGCTGCACGGCATCGCGGCGCTGGGCGAGCTGACCCTGCGCACCAACGATCTCGTGGTGAGTTTTGGCGAGCGGCTTTCTTCGATCATGGTGGCCGCCGCATTTCAAGAGCAAGGGACACAGGGCGTCTACGTGGACGCGCGAACCTGCATCATCACCGACAACACACACGGCAAGGCCGCTCCGAACGAACTGGCCATCGAAGCGGCGCTGGCGGAGTTTGTGCTGCCGATAGTGGAGGACGGCAATATCCCGGTGATGGGCGGCTTCATCGCTTCGACGCTTAAAGGCACGACCACGACGCTGGGCCGCGGCGGCTCGGACTACACGGCTGCGCTGGTCGGCGGCGGCCTGCACGCGGGGGCGATTGAGATTTGGACCGACGTGAACGGCATTATGACGGCGGACCCGCGCATCTGCCCCGACGCGCTACGCGTGAAGACGATCAGCTTTGAGGAGGCGGCGGAACTTGCTTACTTCGGCGCGAAGGTGTTGCACCCCGCTACGATTCTGCCGGCCGTGCAGAAGAACATTCCGGTGTGGGTGCTCAATAGCCGCAATCCCGAGAATGAAGGCACAAAAATTACCGCCGTGCCCGCGCCGTGCTCGAGCCCGTTCAAGTCGATCGCCGTGAAGAAACGGCTGACGATCATCGACATCGTGGCCAGCCGGATGTTGCTGGCGCATGGTTTTCTGAAGGCGGTCTTCGACGTGTTCGACAAGCACAAGTGCGCGATCGATATGGTGTCCACTTCGGAGGTTTCGATTTCGGTCACGGTGGATTCGAATGAAGCTCTACAGCCGATTTGCGAAGAACTTCGGCAGATTGCGGACGTCCAGTATGAAGGCGCGAAGGCGTTGATCTGCCTGGTTGGCGAAGACATTCGCGGCCATGCAGGCATTGCCGCGCAGGTTTTTACGGCCGTGCAGCACGTCAACTTACGGATGATTTCGCAGGGCGCGAGCGAAATCAATATGAGTTTCATGATCGACGAGCAGGATGTTGAAGAAGCCGTGCGCTCGTTGCACAAGAGATTTTTTTTTGCGCCCGACGAGACGGTTTTCGACGTTGAAGCGCGGGCCGTCACCGCCTAGGAGGTCCACACATGCGCATCCTTATTCTCGGACAAGGCAAGACCGGCAAGCTGGTCGCGGAGGTCGCGGCGGAGCGCGGCCACAGCGTCCACGTGCTCGACGCGAAAGAGAACGCGGACGCTTCCGCGCTGACGCCGCCGTTCGTCACCGGTTTCGATACGGTGATCGACTTCACCACGCCCGACGCCGTCGTGCATAACATGCGCGCGTGCCTGGCCAACGGCGCGAAGATGGTGGTCGGCACGACAGGGTGGTACGACAAGCTTTCGGACATGCGCTCTCTGGCCGAGCGCAAGGGCGCTGCGCTGCTGTATGGCACGAATTTTTCCGTCGGCGTACAGCTCATGCTGCGACTCGCGGAGACGATGACGATGGAGTTGAAGCACGCGGGGTACAAGTTTTCGATCTCCGAAACGCACCACATCACGAAACTCGATGCGCCGTCGGGCACAGCGCTGACGCTGCGCGACGTGGTCCGCAAGGCCGCAGATCTGGACGACGTGCCGATCAATTCGATTCGCCATGGAGAGGCCGTGGGGCTGCATGTTCTGGAGGCCGACGGCAATGGCGACAAGCTGCTGCTGACGCACGAGTCGCACACGCGGCGGCCATTTGCGGAAGGCGCGGTGCGCGCGGCGGAGTGGCTTTCCAGCCGCACCGGTGTGTACGACTTTCACGATGTGTTTCAGCAGTTGTAGCGCTTATCTGGACCTACGAGTATCGTAGTCATATGAGAACCGTTTCCCAATCCGACGCGCTCGCAACGCTGCCTGCGCTGATCGATGGCCTCAAGAGCCAGTCCGTTATCATTCAGCGGGATGGTGAAGCGGTCGCCGTGATAGTGGCTCCGGAAGAGTTCGAGTTGATTCGAAGGCAGAAGGCCCAGCGTCTATTCGATAGCATGGACGCCATCGCGGAGAGCGTTGAAAGCAACGTCAAGGACGACTCAGACGTGCGAGTTTTGTTGAGTATCCTTGATCGAAAAGCTTCCTAAAGCAGTCATCGACACAAATGTTCTCATCAGCGCGGCCTGTTGGCCCCGGTCGACTCCAGGCCGTGCTTTTCAACAGGCCGCGCTGCATTCTACCCTTTTGCGCTCATCCGAGGTCTTGGAAGAGTTCGAGTCGGTGCTCCTCCGTTCGATGTTCCGATCGATATGTCCCGCTCGAATCGAAGACTGAACTTCTTCGCGAACTTCGTGGAACTGGCGGAGTCGATCACAGTCACTGATCGCATTCAGGCTTGCCGCCATCCACCCGACGATAAGTTCCTTTCGCTCGCGGTAAGTGGCAACGCCGATTTCATTCTTACCGGCGACGACGACCTCCTCGCGCTGCATCCCTTCCAGGGAATCGACATTCTCAAGCCTGCCGACTACCTCGCACGCTACGCCGGGTGAGCACGATAGACTTCTTCTATGTCTCCGTTGCCCACCGACGCTTTCGCCGCCCTCTCCTTCGAACAAAAACTTGACCGGCTGGCTGAGGTTTCCATCCGCATCGGGCTGGGTTTGCAGCCGGGCCAGGAACTTGTTCTCACGGCGCCAACGGACGCGCTTCCTCTGGTGCGCCTGGTCACCGAACATGCGTACCGCGCGGGCGCGAAGCTCGTCACGACATTCTTTACCGACGATGAAACGACGCTGGCGCGCTACCAGCACGCTCCCGACGACAGCTTCGACTACGCGCCGCAGTGGTTGCAGGACGCGATCGCCACGGCCTTTCGCGGTGGGGCGGCGCGCATGGGCATCACCGGCGCGAATCCCGCGCTGCTCGCGCAACAGGACCCCGGGAAAGTTTCGCGCGCGAACATTGCCGCGTCGAAAGCGTCGAAGCCGGCCATGGAATTGATTACGCGCCACGAAATCAATTGGACCATCGTGGCCTGCGCTACACCGGCGTGGGCCGCGCTGGTTTTTCCCGACGACCCCACGCCCGCCGCGCTTAGCAAGTTGTGGGACGCGGTCTTTTCCGCCTCGCGCATAACGTCCGCCGACCCGGTCGCGGAATGGAAGGAGCATGGCGAGGGCCTCAAACGCCGTGTGAACTTTCTCAACGCCCGCCGCTATCACGATCTGCGTTTCCATACACCCGATGGCGCGACCGACCTTACGGTCGGCCTCGCCGACCAACACCTCTGGGCGGGCGGCGGCACGACGGCGGGGAATGGCATTTATTGTCAGCCGAATATTCCGACCGAGGAGTGCTTTACGACGCCGCATAAAGATCGCGTCAGCGGGGTCGTCACGGCGTCGAAGCCGCTTTCGCACCAGGGTACGTTGATCGAAAATATTCGTTGCACGTTTAAGGACGGCAGCATTGTAGAAGCGACCGCGACCGCAGGCGAGGCCGCGCTGAACAAGCTGATCTCCGCCGACGATGGGGCGCGCAGGCTGGGCGAAGTCGCGCTGGTCCCGCACAGCTCGCCGATCGCGCAGTCGGGCATTTTGTTTTGGAACACGCTGTTCGACGAGAACGCCGCTTCGCACGTCGCGCTCGGCCAGGCGTATTCGACGTGCCTGATCGGCGGCGAGAAGATGTCGAATGAAGAGCTCGCGAAGCTGGGCGCGAATGAGAGCCTGATCCATGTGGACTGGATGATCGGCGGGCCGACGATGAACGTCGACGGTCTCGCGGCCGATGGCGCGGCCGAGCCATTGATGCGCTCCGGCGAGTGGGTCTGAATCGGGATAAACTACTGTTCGGCATGAATCTGCAAGGTTGCGGCACCGCTCTCATCACACCTTTCCGCCCCGACGGCGGCGTCGACGAAACCGCGTTGCACAGGGACGTCAACTGGCAAATCGCCAACGGCATTTCACTGCTGGTCCCTTGCGGGACGACAGGCGAGGCGGCGACGCTGACCGAAGCGGAGTGGCTGCGCGTAATCGAAGTCACCGTGGCCGCCGCCGCGGGACGCGTTCCGGTGTTTGCCGGAGCGACGCACAATGCCACGCACCAGGCCGTTGCCAACGCGAAAAAGCTGGCGGGCGTGGAGGGACTGACGGGCATCCTGACGGCGAATCCGTACTACAACAAGCCCGGGCAGCGCGGACAGTACGAGCACTTTCGGGCGATCGCGGAAGCGACCGACCTGCCCATCCTGCTGTACAACATTCCGGGGCGCACGGGTGCGAACCTGGAGCCGGAGACCGTGCTGCGGCTGGCCGAGATTCGCAACATCGTGGGCATCAAGGAGTCGAGCGGAAACATGGCGCAGATCACGGAGTTGCTGACCCAGGCATCGCGCGCCTTTCGGGTCTTCTCCGGCGACGACGCGCTGGCGCTGCCCACGCTCGCGGTGGGCGGCATGGGCCTGATTTCGGTCGCCTCGAACGCGATACCGCAACAGATGTCGCAGATGGTCGCCTCCGCGCTGAACGACAACTGGATCGCGGCGCGAAGGATCAATCGCCATTACTTCCACTTCATGCAGACTCTCTTCACCGAGCCAAGCCCGGCGCCTATCAAGACCGTCATGGCGATGCTCGGGCGCGGCAACGAGAGCATGCGCTTGCCGATGGTCCCCGTCTGCGCGGCCACACGTCGCAAGCTGGAAACGGTCCTTGGGGAGTTGGGTTTGCTGCACGATGCCCGGCAGGAAAATCTGCGGTTGTTCTGATAACCCAAGCGCTTTGGTTTCATGGTATTCTTATGCCTACGATCTTATGTATTGCCGGTTACGAAATCGTCATTTTTCTACGCGACCATATGCCTCCTCACGTCCATGTGTTCTCGGCAGGATGTGAAATGATCGTCAACCTCGGTTGTTTTGAAAATGCGGTAAGCCTCCGAGAAAACTTTAGCTTCAAGTCTCGCCAGGTTCGAGATATCCTGCGGATCGTTCAAACGCATCGCACAGAGCTATGCGGCGCATGGAAGGAGATTCACGGTGACATTCGCTGAAGAATTTCGAGCGGCCAATGAGCGCGCCCAACAGAGACTGCGGGATGAACCTCACATCGTGAAAGCGCACTACGATCCGAAACTTCATAAGGTGATTCTTTTCCTCAGCAACGACGCTTGGTTTGCATTCAATCCGGACAATGCGCAGGGATTGGAAGGCGCTACAACGGCACAACTCAAGAAGATCGAAATCACCCCATCGACTTTCAGCATTCGTTTTCCGCTGCTGGACGCGTTCTTCGACGTGACCGCGCTGCTGCAAGGAAATTTCGGCACCCGCAAATGGATGGCCGCCCGCCTCGGCGCAGCTGGCGGCGCTTCACGCAGCAAAGCGAAGGTCACCGCCGCGCGGGCCAATGGAACATTGGGCGGGCGCCCGCGCAAGGCGAGTTGATCGCGATCTTCCTCGACGCTATCCTGAATAGATACGAAGGCTGCGGCTACCGGGGCAAGGGCGGACTCGAAGACTTCGCGACCCCGATACAATCTCTTCATCCATGAAATCTCTCCACTCCTTCGAACAATCGATCGAATACTGGTTCGCGCAGGGCCCTGCGGCCATCGGGAACGCTGAAGCTCTCGACGCCTTTCGCCAACTCCGCGACGCCCTCGAAACGGGCACGCTGCGCTCTGCCGAGCCGGACGCGACAGCTCCGACCGGTTGGCGCGTCAATGCGTGGGTGAAGCGTGGCATCCTGCTGGGCTTCCGGCTTGGACATCTTGAGTCGGTTGAAGGCGGCGTGCTGCATTGCGTCGACAAGCACACCTTTCCGACGCGTCGCTTCGCGCCGGAGCAGAACATCCGCATCGTGACCGGGGGCAGCGCGGTGCGCGCGGGGGCGTATCTTGCAGCGGGAGTCGTCGTCGTTCCACCGGCCTACGTCAACACAGGCGCGTATGTGGATGAAGGCACGCTGGTCGACTCGCACGCTCTGGTTGGCTCCTGCGCGCAGATTGGCAAGCGTGTGCATCTCTCGGCCGCCGCGCAGATTGGCGGAGTGCTGGAGCCGATCAACGCTTCTCCCGTCATCATCGAAGACGACGCGCTTATCGGCGGCAATACCGGCGTGTACGAAGGCACAATCGTCCGCGCGCGCGCCGTGCTGGCGGCCGGAGTAGTCCTCACGCGCGGCACGCCGGTTTACGACTTGCCCAACAACGCGGTTCTCAGGGCCACCGCGGATATGCCGCTCATCATCCCTGCCGGTGCGGTGGTGGTGGCCGGCTCGCGGGCCATTGCGACGGAACCGGGTAAGAGCCTCGGCCTGAGCGTCTATACGCCGATTATCGTGAAGTACCGCGACGAGAAGACGGACCTTTCCACCACCCTCGAAGACCTCCTGCGATAATCCCCCCTCAGGATGTTTCCGCTTTCTGGTGTCCCTCGCTCTCTGCTACAATATGCAACCAGTAAACAGTCCCACACTGCGGTCGCGGTTGCGTCCGCTCTCAGACTATTCACCTCAACCCGCATCTTCCCCGGGAGCATCCAGATGAAAGCACAGCGCAGCAATTCCCTCTCGTCCCAGGTCACAGCAGTCCGGTACTGCGAAACCATCAGCGCTCGCATGTGCATCCTGTCCGTGCTCGTTCTCGGTGCGGCGCAAACCCTCGCGGGATGCGGCGCCAACACCATAATTCCCGCTGCGTCCCCGGAAGTTGTCCGGTTGAGCGGCAACGTGCATGGCGGCAACCAGCCAGTCGTCGGATCTCATATCTTCCTGTACGCCGTAAGCACCACCGCCAACGGCGGAGCCTCCACGTCCCTGCTCAACGCTCCGGGCTTCGTCATTACCGATGGCAACGGCGGCTTCAGCATCACGAGCGATTACACCTGTCCCACGGGCGGGTACGTGTACCTGCTGGCCCTCGGTGGAAACCCGGGGCTTGCACCGTCCAGCGTAAATAACGCCGAACTGGCAATGGCCTCCGGAGTCGGTGCCTGCC
>JALYTE010000114.1 GCA_030854435.1 Acidobacteriota bacterium
CTGCTATACAGGGCGCTCATTTGTGAATCAGCCGTCCGGTGGCTGGCCGGCATTGGGACCAGTTGCGTCGAAGCTTCAAGGCGGAACCTCTGTCGCGACCCCGGCGTTTGTCGGCCTGGCCCCCAAGTCTGGACATCCCCCGTATGGATCTCCAGGCCACCCCGGAATGCTAGGCATCGCCCACTCTGCCTTTCGCCCGACAGGCGCCGGCCTGCAGAATCTCGCGCTGGGAGATCTTCCCCTGTCGCGGCTCGATGATCGCCGGTCGCTATTACGACACCTCGACAGCTTCAAACGCCACGCCGATCAGAGCGGCATGATGGAGGGCCTCGATGTTTTCAATCAGCAAGCGTTCGGGCTCCTGACGTCGAGCCAATTGGTCGATGCCCTCGACCTCGCCAAAGAAGACCCACGGGTCCGTGAGCGATACGGCAAGGGTGATCCCAACAACTACGGTGACGGGGCTCCGCGGAATCTCGAACACTTCCTGATGGCCCGACGGCTGGTACAGGCTGGGGTGCGGGTGGTGACCTTGAATTTCGGACGCTGGGATTTTCACGAACAGAATTTCAGCGAGGCGAAGAATACGCACCTGCCGTACTTCGATCAGGGATTCAGCGCCTTGGTGGAAGACTTGCACGCCCAAGGCATGGCCGATGACGTGGCAGTGGTGGCCTGGGGAGAATTTGGACGCACGCCCCGCATCAATCAGAATGCTGGTCGCGATCATTGGGCAGAAGTCGGCTGCGCGCTCCTGGCAGGGGGCGGATTCCGCGGCGGGCAGCTCATCGGGGCCACCGATCGGCTGGGGGCGTCGATCACACACCGCCCCGTACACTTCGGCGAAGTCTTCGCCAGCCTTTACAAACATCTGGGACTCGATCCCCACGCCCCGCTCCTGACCGACCTCTCCGGCCGTCCGCACACTCTGGTTGACGGTCGACACTCCCCGTTGCGGGAGTTGGTGTAGCTTTTTTCATCGTGAGGCCACCCGTTCCATATATGCCTCACCACCACGACCATTGCGGGCGGTCCACTCGTCGTCCTCGCCGCTGTGTCAAAATACAGTCCTTTTTCGGGAATCTCAAGAAACGGTTGGGTTCATTGGACATCACAGAACCGGACGGCGATAATGCGTCGTCGAGGATGCCGACGTTCTCGAACGACAACGGCCAATAAGAAGAGGACTACGCAATGGGAGACAAAGGCGGCAAGAAGGATAAGGAAAAGAGCAAAAAACAGAAGGCGAGCAAACAGGGACAGCCCGCGAAAGGGAAGCCGGATACGAACCGGCCGAAGTGAGCTGGGCTCCAATTGCGAGACAACAAGCCTGGCCCTCTCGGTGAGAAGCCCGGCGGGTGCGCGAAACCCAAACCACACGTCTCGCGCTGTCGCTGTGCGATATGAAGCGGCCCGTTGCGTTTCCAATGAAATGCAAGCCAGCCTGGTCGGACAAAGCGGCGGCGATGCGGAGATTGAGTTCGCATTGCCGAGTAGGCTATCTCCCTGCGCATCCCTCATCTGCAACTTTCGCCCGCGGCACTGCGGGCCGTTGTCGAGGAATTTGTCACACGCGACGGCACCGACCATTCTTCCGTCGAACAGCGCATCGAACTGGTGCTGCGTCGACTCGACGTCGGCAGTGTCGAACTGCATTACGAGCAAGAAGCCGAGACCTGCAACATTCTGCCCGTGAATGAAGGTCGGAATCCGCTTGCGGGCAATGAAGACGCGTAGCGGTTTCGGTGAGCCATTTCCCTGGATGCGTGTCGAATACGGTTCGATATTCGGGGCGCGCCGAGCGGCTTCTGGCCGGCGCCCTGCCGAGATGCCTCGAATCCTGAAAAACGTATGGAGTTCCTGGGACGCTTCAAGGCTCGGATCTGAACAGTTAAGATTCGACCGGCTGGGAGATCGCTGCCTGTTGGCCGCCGACGTGGTGATTGCCAACCCCGATGTGGCTTTCACCACTGCGGGCCAGGCAGTCGCGATTAACGTGTTGGCCAACGATATCGCGCTGGCGAGTGACCAGTTTGCCTGTTGCTTTATCTCTGGGGCTCGCCCAGCCAGATTGACACGCTGGATCCGAAGCCTAATGCGCCCGCGGAAATCCGTGGCAGCTATGGTTCCATCCCGACGATCATTCCTGGCGTTCGCCTCGGCGAGATTCTGCCCCGGACCGCTCGCCTGGCAAACCGCGTGACGATTCTGCGCTCGCTCACCCACCCGTATCCGGTTCACAGCACGACTTTCGCGATGACTGCGGTGGATACCCCCGACCTCTCGCTGGAGAACAATCCTCGCGATCCACGCCACTGGCCGTTCGTAGGCTCGGTGGTTGACTATCTTGCCGAGCAGGCCGACCGCACGCCGCCGCAGGTGCCGAGAAACTTTGGGTTGCCGTTTCCACTCGGTTCCAGACGTCGCGTAAAGCCTGGACCATACGGTGGATTTCTCGGGTCTGCCTACGACACGATCTGGTCTGAGTTTCGGTCCCAAGGAACTCGCGAGGTTCTCCGCGATTCGGGAGCACCCGACGTGCCGACTATGGTGATCGCCGACCCCTATCTCGGGATTTTACCGACCGACAAATTCGAGTTCTTGCCCCCCGCTGAGGGTATGACGATCGATCGGTTGCATGGCCGGGCCATGCTGATGGAACAGCTCGACGCCGCCCGCCGTGGCTTCGATGACCATGCCTGTCACCAGGCCTTCGACCGCAATCGCGCGCTCGCCTTTTCGGTATTGACTTCCGGTAAACTGCGCGACGCATTCGACGTCCAAAGTGAGCCGTCTGGGCTGCGCGAACAGTACGGCATGACGCTCTTCGGCCAGTCGTGCCTGGCTGCGCGCCGGCTTCTCGAAACCGGCGGCAAGTTCATCACCGTTTGTTGGGACGAATACGGCTTGGTCAACACTGGCTGGGACACGCACGTACACATGAATTCGCGTCTTGGCGACGAACTTGGACCGGGGTTCGATCGCGCCTTCTCGTCTCTGCTGACCGACCTCGATGCGCGCGGGATGCTCGATGAGACGGCCGTGGTTGTGCTGAGCGAGCACGGCCGAACGCCGAGGATCCAACCCGTGGCCGGCGGCGGCCGCGACCACTGGTCGCGCGCCTATTCCGCTCTCTTCGCCGGTGGCGGCTTCGCATCCGGCCGCGTCGTCGGCCGCACCGACCGTATCGCTGGTGAGGTTGTCGAGACGCCGATCTCCCCAAAGGACGTCGTCGCAACCCTCTTCCACGTGCTAGGCATCGACCCGCGCGCCGAGATACACGATCGCTTCGGCCGGCCCTACTCGATTGGAGGCACAGGGAAGTTGCGCAGTGAACTGCTGGCGTGAAACGACGGTCACCTCGCTCCTGGCAGCCAGCCTGTCGCAGCCCGGGATCACGGTGGGCCCTCGGCCGACGGTGGCTAAGAGGTCGGAGCAGCAGCTTCGCGACGAGCGGCGGAGCTGGACGAATACTGCGCTGTCTTTGACGTATGCACCCGTCCTGTCGCTGGCTCCGTAGACCTGCCCTCCCCGTACACTCCCACCGGCGAGGAGTTGCGTGTAGCAGGGGGCCCAGTGATCTCGGCCAGCCGTGGCATTGATCTTGGGCGTGCGGCCAAACTCGCCCGCTACGGCCACCAGCGCCTCGTCGAGCAGGCCCCGCTGGTGCAAGTCTTCCAAGAGCGCCGAAAACGACTGGTCGAACGACGGGCAGCAATATCGGTGTTTGAGTTGTGCAAGGCCGGTCATCGCTCCGTCGATGCCGCAAACGTCGGTCGAAACACCATGGTTGTCCCAGAGATTAAATTGGCATCCCTTGGCGTCGAAGAAGGTCCAAAATACGTTGACTAACCGCACTCCCGCCTCGACCAGTCGCCTCGCCAAAAGAAAGCTCTGGCCGTACTCGTTACGCCCGTAGCGATCACGCACTGCCTCGGACTCACAGCTCAGGTCGAAGGCCCGGTTGGCCGCGCTCGACGTGAGCATACTGAACGCCTTTTCATAGCAGTCGGCCAGATGCGCCG
>JALYTE010000121.1 GCA_030854435.1 Acidobacteriota bacterium
TTCAAGCGAACTGCCCGCGGGCATGGTGTAGTCGAGAATGAACGCGCCCTCATCCATCTCCGGAAGAAGGTTGGATCCCAGAGCGCCGTAAGCGAAGTAGCCGCCCGCGATCAGCACGACGGCCATCACGATCAGCGCCCAGGGGCGGCGGATAGTCCAGTTCAGCGCCCGGCTGTGGACGCTGAGGATGCGGCTCATGATGGAACCGTGCTCCTCCTCCGGCTTGGCATCGTCCTTGCGCTTGCGCAGCAGCGAAAGCGAGAGCGCGGGAGTGAACGTGAGCGCGAGCAGGAGAGATGTGAGCAGCGCCGCCGTCATGGTGATGGCCAGCGCGCGGAAGAAGCTGCCCGTAACTCCGGTGACGGCGATCAGCGGAAGGAACACGACGACCGGAGTGATAGTGGAGCCGATCAGCGGAGTCGTAATCTCACTCAGCGCGGAGCGGACAGCTTCCGAGCGCGATTGTCCACGGTCGCGATGCACGACGATGTTTTCGACGACCACGATGGCGTCGTCGATGACCAGGCCGATAGCGGCGGCGAGGCCGCCGAGAGTCATCAGGTTGAAACTTTCGCCGATGATCCACAGGAACAGGATCGTGACGGAGACAGTGACCGGAATCACCAGCCCTGCGATGAGCGAAGACGTCCAATCGCGTAAAAAAATGAAGAGAACAATACAGGCCAGAAGCAGCCCGATCAGGATCGCGTCGCGAACGCTGGAGATACTCTCGCGGACGAGTTCGGACTGATCGTAGAACGGCGTCAGGTGGACGCCCGCCGGAAGGTTCTTGCTCAGGAGCGCGATTTCGTCCGCGACTGCGTTGGCGACCGAGACCGTATTGCTCAACGGTTGCCGCGCGATGTTGAGCAGCACCGCGGGCTTTCCGTTGGCGTCGACCATGGTGTAGACGGGAAGAGTTCCCCGGCCCACGACCGCGACATCGGAGATTCGCACCGGTACTCCAGCGGGTGTGGTCTTGACGACGAGCTGTCCGAGTTGGTCCACATCATGGGCCTGCGCGCCGACCAGGCCGAGAATGAGTTGATGGTCCGCTTCGTAGAGTCCCGGCGAGTCGACGATGTTCGACGCCTGCACCGCGTTGACGAGGTCGAGCACGGTGACACCGGCGGTCTGTAGTTTCGCGGGGTCGGGAACGATGTGAAACTCCGGCTCTTGACCGCCCTGCACGATGACCGTGCTGACCCCGGCGACGCGGTTCAGCGGCGGCTTCAGATTGTAGGTCGCAATCTGCCACAGCGCGGTCTGCGAGACAGTATCAGGGCCCTTATAATCCGCCGTCAGAGCGTAACCGATGATCGGAAACGTCGCGAACGTGAGGCGATTGGTGGTGATCTTCGCCGTAGCGGGCAGGCTGGATTGGATCTTCGCGAGCGCCGAGTCGGTGAGCTGCAGAGTGCGAAACATGTCCACGTTCCAGTCGAAGAAGAGGCTGACTTCCGCCGACCCGCGGCCAGTGGTGCTGCGCACGGTCAGCAGTCCGGGAACGCTGTTCACCGCGTCTTCGATTGGCTTGGTAATGGTGACCTGCATCTGCTCGACAGGCATGACGCCGTTCTCGATGCCGATGACGACGCGCGGAAAGTTGGTGTCGGGAAAGACCGAGATGGGCACTTGGAACGCGGCGTAAGCGCCTGCCAGTGTGAGCACCGCGAGGAAAAAGAAGATGGGCTTCGAGACGCGCGTCAACCAGAATTTGCGGTCGTCGGCGTGCTCGCCAGCGACTACAGCCGAGTCTTTGGGATCCCTGGAGTCTTTGGCATCCGTCACTCTTTGGCCCCCTTCGTGTCAGCGTTAGCGTCTGGTGCGCCGTTGGCTCCGGGCGTTTCGATCGTCACCTTCGACCCGTCGTCGAGACCGTAACTCCCGGCCGTGATGACGCTATCGCCAAGCGCGAGGCCGCTGAGTATCTGCGTGTTCTCGCCGGACACGATGCCGGTGGTCACGGCGCGGATATGCGCGGTGCCGTCGCCGGCGACCACCATCACCATCTTGCCTTCGCCGTCCGCCGAACGCTGCACCGCGACTGTGGGCACCAGCATCGCATCGGGCACGGTTCTGCCTGTCAGCGTGACGTGGACCGAGGCTCCGGCCTTCAGCTTACCGTCGGTGTTGGGCGCGCGCAGCCACACTTCGACGGTCGTGCTGCCGGAATCGAGCGCGGGGCTGATGAGCGAGACCTTCGCGTCGAAGGGCGTGTCAATGCCGCCGACCGTGAACGTGGCGGGCGATCCGATCTTGAGATGTTGCGCGAGGGTCGCCGCGATGTGCAATTTCACGATCATCGCGGACATGTCCATCACCGTAATGATCGCCGCGCCGGCAGCGGCCGTTTCGCCGGGGAAGAGCGGACGGTCGGTCACAACGCCGGAAATCGGCGTTCGAATTTGCGTGTAACTGAGCGTCGCTTCCGCGCCGAGGTACTTGCCCTTTGCGGAGGTCAACTGCCCCTGCGCGGTTTCGAGCGAAGCCTTCGTGCCCGATTTCTGCAGCGAATCGTAATGCTGTTTGGCGAGATTGTAGGCGGCCTCCGACTGAATCGCGGTGGTCTTCGCCGTGTCCACGTCGCGCGCGGGAATCGCGCCCTGCGCCAGCAACTGTCTGCGGCTGTTCAGGATGCTGTTGTTGAGGTCCATCGTCGCTTTGGCCTGCGCCACTTCGAGGCGGCTGCGCGTCAGTTCCTCCGGCACGGTGGACTGCGTGGCCGCAGTGTAAGCCCCCTGAGCCGCAGTATAAGCACCCTGATTGTCGATCGCCGCCGCCTCCAGGTCGCCGTTCTCAAGCGTCGCCAGCAGTTGCCCGGCCTTCACATGCGCACCGCGTTGCACGTAAAACGCCTTCACCGGCGCCGTGACTTTGGGCAGCAACGCCGCCTGCGCGACAGGCGCGAGCGTCGCGTCCGCAACCAGTTGCTCCGTGATCGCGCCCGTCGCGGGATGTACGACCTGCACCGCCGTGGCAGTTTTCGCGGCGCTTTCGTCCGCCTTCTTGCAGCCCGAAAAGAGCAGGAAAGGCATACTGAATAGAAGCAGCGATGTTGCGGTCCGGAAAGTTTTCAGAGTTTTCATCTTCATGGAGGGTCTGCGCTCGTTGCTGATGAGATGGGTCACGTTAGATCGTCCCCGTAAGAAGTTGAAGATTGGCCAGCGCCGTCTGGTAACGGACGGTGCCGTCCTGTAGTGCGATTTCGGCCGCTGTCAGAGTGTTCTGCGCATCGACCACTTCGAGCACCGTCGCCTCGCCCGCGGTGTAGCGCAGCCGCGAAAGCCGCAGGCTCTCCCGCGCGTCGTTGGCGCTGAGTTGGAGCGATCGCAGTTGGTCGTGCGCGAGCGAGGCTTCAGCGTAAAACTCCTCGAACTGCACGATCAGCCTGCGTTGAACGGCAGTGAGTTGTACCTTCGCGGCGTCGTGCAGAATCTGCGCCTGCTTCACCTTGTGCTCGGTCGCGAGCCAGTCCCAGATAGGAATATCGAGCGTCGCCGAAGCCGAGTAGCCGAGATTGCGAGTGCCGTCCGGCGCGTTGACGGCGAACTGCTGTGCGTCGATGCCGTACGCGTAGTTGAGCGCGAGCGAGGGAAACAGCGCGGCCCGCGCCAATCCGATTCCGAGACCGCGCGCGCGAACGGTCGCCAGCGCGCTTCCAATCTCCGGATTGTTCTTGTTGGCGGCGGCCTCGACCGTCGCACGCTCCGGCAACGGGCCGGGCGCAGGCAGCGTCACTGTATACGGCGTGCGCGGATCGGCGAATAGCAACACGCCCAGATCCAGCCGCGATTTTTGAATCAGAAGCCGCGCGTCGGCCAGATCGCGCTGCCTTTGCAGCAGCGTAATCTCCGCCTTGATGACGTCGGCATGGGCGGCTTCGCCCTGAGCTTCGCGCTGCTGCGTCTGCTTGAGAAAGCTTGCAGCCTCGTCCAGCGCTCGTTGCTGAATGGCGACCTTCGTCTGCGCTGTATTGGAGTTGTAGAAAAGCCCGACCACTGTCGCCGTCAAACCGCGGCGGCTGATTTCGAGCTCGGCGCTGGCGATGGCCGCCGCCGCGTCAGCGCGCGCCAATGCGGTGTATTGCGCGAGACCTAGCGTTTCGGTGACCACGCCCTGGCTCACATATTCGTGGATGGCATTGTTGGCGATAAAGACTTGTGGGCCTGCAAGTCCGTTGGCGCCTCTGGACTGCGTGTAGAGATATTGGTTGTGATAATCGACCGAAGGCAGCAGCGCGGCGCGCGCGATCGAGCGATCGAGCGCGGCGACCTTGCTGGCCGCCACCGCAGCGACGAACGTTGGCTCGTTGGCCTGCGCGAGAGTCAGCGCCTGGGCGAGCGTGATCGTGGTGCCGGCTGGAGTTCCGGTCCCTGGACCGACCGTGATTTGACCTGAAGCCGCCGGAGCCTTCGAAACGCCGGGAGTGGCAGAGGGCGCGTTGGTCAGCGGCGCGGATGGTGTTATGACCGGCGTCGGCGTTACTCCCGGAGTTGCTGTCGGGGACGGCGTTGTTGTCTGGTTCGGCGAAGACGCTTGTGTCGGCGTTTGAGCGCGCGCGTGCGCTGGAACGAATGCGAGCATCGCTGCACAACAGAGGCTGGCGACGAAGACGAAGCGATGGACGATTTTTTTCATGGTGAATGGGTCACATGGCATCGGTGGTAGACGTGGCAGACCTAGTATCCGATGTGATGCAGATAGAACACAACGCAACTTGCGATCAGGCAATAAATCCCGAACAGATACCAGCGGCCGCTTTCCAGCCACGCGCTCAACCAGCGCAACGCCGCCAGCCCCGCGAAGAAGCTCAACAACATGCCCAGCAGCGCGGCGACGATGCTGCCGTGGAGGTCGAGCGGCGCGCCTGCTGCCGCAGCTTCGTGCGAAGCCTTCAGCAGGCGATGGCCCTCGACGAAGATCACCGGCGGCGTGATGATGACGGCCAGCGCAAACGAAAACCGCTCTGCGCGTTCGCGGTTCGCGCCCGTCAGCAAGCCTGTCGAAATGGTCGCGCCGGAACGCGAGAAACCGCGAAACGGCAGGCACAGACCCTGCACCGCGCCCATCCAACCGGCCTGCGGAAAGGTCACGTTGTCGCCCGACCGCGACGCTGCGCGCTCATACGCGGACGCCGTGCGCCCTTCCGCCGAGCGCTCCTTCAAGCCCGCCCACAGAATGAGCAACCCGGCGGCGAACAGCGCATACGAAATAAGGTCGAGCCGCGAAAACAGCAGTTCAATCTCGGCCTTTGGCAGTCCCTTGAAGGCCGTGTGCTCGATGATTTTGACGATCGGATAGCCGATGATGGCGGTCAACGCGGTCGCCCAGATAGCGCGAATCGCAAACCGCTTGAACGCGTCGGCCGTCGCAAAATACGATCGCTTCCATTGCGCCCAAAAGTAGACGATCACGGCGAACATCGTGCCCGTATGCAGCATCACCAGCAGCAGCGTCATCTCCGGCGCCGACGGATTAAGATGCATCAGCCGTTCGGCCACAACGACGTGCGCGGAGCTGGAGACGGGCAGCAATTCGGCGAGGCCTTGCACAATCGCCAGGATAAGGACTTTCCAAAGAGGCATAGGAGACAGTGTAAAGCAGAGGGAAGAGTGAAGAGTGAAGAGTGAAGAGTGAAGAAAGAGCCATATGCTCTTTACTCTTTACTCTTCACTCTTTTCTCTGCTTCAATCACGGTCGTTGCCATAAACTGAAATTCCCTGCTTCACGCGGAACGCGATCGACTCCGCGCGCGGCGTGTAGTCGGACTGCGGATAGCGCGCCCGCATCTGCTGGGCGATCGCCTCGCAATTTTTCGCGGCGGCATCGGCGCGCCTCTGGTTCTCTTCCACCTGGTACATAGTCACGAGCACGCCCTGGCGGTAAGCCGCGTTGTAGAGCGCTTCGGCGGACTTCGGGCCGCCCTGATAGCGCTCGGCGTATTTCTCGTACAACCCGGACTCCATTTCGGGGCACTTGGGGAGACCCTGCCAATCGCCGCACAGCTTATTGTCGAGCAGCGCGAACGCCGCGCGCGCCGCGAACGGCGTGTTCGGAAACAACTTCATCACGCGCTTGAACTCGCCTTCATAAAGCTGCGGGCGAAGGTAGGCTTCCTGCTCGCGCGCGCTGGGCAGCGTGGAGATGTCGGCCTTGTCGATCTGCCAGCGAATGTCGGCGGAGCGGAACGCCGCCTCGGCTGCCAGCGGCGACTGCGGAAAATAATCGCTTACGCGGCGATAGAGCAAGTGCGCGGCTTCGGCGGCTCCCTTGGGCGCGTGTGGCTCTGCGGCTTTGGCTTCAAGCTCGGCGGCCAAGCCGTAAATCAGCGCGTCGCCATTCGGCGTGGTCGGCCCGACGATGCCCTTGTCGTGTATCCAGCCCGTCGAAGGGTCGGACGTGTCTTCGGTGAACTCGGGCACGGAATCGTCGTCTTCGCGGTCCTTGGCGTCGGTGTTGGCGAACACGCGCACCCAGGGCCCGTTGTGCTCCAGCACCACGACTTCGTGGCCGGCGGTAACAGTCACCAGCGGCGGGGCGGAGGTGTCGGCGGTGGCGTAAACATTGGCTGTATGCAGCACGGTGGCTTTCGCGGAACGGTCGTAACCGCTGCGATTGTCCTTCTTCTGCGCGAAGAGGACGACTGGAAGCAGGAGGATCGCGAGAGCGAAGTGACGAAGATGCATAGCAATAGGTTAGACGCTGTTGCTTTTCTTTCTGTCATTTCCGGCGGGAATCCGCTTTTGCACTTGCTTTTCTTTCTGTCATTCCCGTAGGGAATCTGCTTTTCGGCGACGCTACCGGATCTCCGCAAGCAGTTCCGACCGCAGCGCTGGATCCAAATTCCCTCCCGAAAGAATTGCAACGACCATTCGCGCGCGCGGCAATTCGTGCGCATGAAACAGCGCAGCGGCGAGCGTGACCGCGCCTGAAGGTTCCGCAGTCAGCGAAGTGGCTTTGAGGATGACTCGCAGCGCGGTCCGGATTTCTTCTTCCGAAACAACGACAATACCGTCGGCAAATTTCAAGACATGCGCGAAGTTGCGTTTCCCCAGCGACTGCGTACGCAGGCCGTCGGCAATGGTGCGAGTTGTTTTCGCCGCAGGCCACTCGACGAGAGTTTTGGTGTCGAAGGATTCTTTGGCGTCCGCGGAAAGTTCGGGTTCGCAGCCCCAGACTTGCGGAGTCGTCGCCGCCCGATTTTGTGCAACTGCGGAAAGCTTGATGGCCGAGGACACGCCCGAAAGCAGACCGCCGCCCGACACCGGCGACAGGACCAGTTCCACATTCGGAAGCTGCTCCAGAATCTCCAGCCCGCACGTACCCTGCCCGGCCATGACTGACGCGTCGTCGTAGGGTGGAACCATCGTGTAGCCGTGCGCGGCTTCGAGTTCTTCAGCCCTCAGCCTGCGCTCCGTGGAAGCCGGTCCGACGATAACAATCTCCGCCCCCAGGGCGACGGTCGCTTCGCGCTTGAGCATCGGCGAGCTGTCCGGCATCACGATGACCGCCTTCGCACCCAACGCCCGCGCGGCGTAGGCCACGCCCTGCGCGTGGTTGCCGGAGGAGTATGTGATGACGCCGCGCTTCAATTGTTCGGGCGTGAGTTGCGCGATCTTGTTGAACGCGCCGCGCAACTTGAAGCTGCGGGTAGGTTGCGCCGATTCGTCCTTGAGATAGATGTCGGGAACGGACTCTGAAAGCTCCGCAAAGCCCGCCATGCGTAGCCGCGCGCGGGACAAGCGCACCAACGGCGTGCGGACTGTGGTATTGGCAATGCGGGCCTGAGCGGAACGGATGTCGGCGAGGGTGATGAGGTCAGGCATGGTCAACCTTGATTGTAGAGGGAAGCGCGAAATCACCGCGTGTGCGCCGCGCGCAAAATCAGCGCGAAGAAATGCACCAGCCGCCAGCGGTCCATCGCGCCCGGTTGCGCTCCGTCGAGATTCAGGTGCGAGAGCACCGGCGAAATCAACACGGATTGCAGCGTTGTGCCGGGCAGTTCGGCGGCCATCCACAGCGTTTCGGAGGCTGGGATAATGTTGTCGCCCGCGCCGTGGAGCAAATAGACAGGCGTGGTCAGCGAGCCGAGATGGTTGTGCGGCGAAACGCCCGCCATGGCCGCGGCGTGCCTGCTCTCGGCCGCTGCCAACAGACCCCGCGTCATGGCGGACGTGGTGTCGAGCAGTTGCATGGCCTCGGCGTGTTGGACGCCCGTGAGCGCCGCGAACGCCGCCTTCTCCGCGTGGGCGTCTTCATACAGATGCGCCCGCAGCACCGCATGAATGGCCGCAACGTCGGCGGGCGGAACGAAGTCTTCGACATGCTCGTACTCCAGCACCAGAGCGCCATACTCATGCGGCGGCAGAAGCTCAGGCGCGCCGCCGGGGCGGGCATCTTCGCCGGTGCGATAGTAGCGCGCGACGCGGCCCATCTCGTCCTGCGAGCCGATCGCGACCACAAACTTGATGCTGGGGCGATAGACCGGATTGGCCGCCGCCAGCAGCGCAAGCCCACCTGAGAAGCTCAGGCCCATGACGCCCACCGGACGGCGCTCGCCGTTCGGGTTCTGCACGGCCATCCAGGCGGACGCGTCGCCGATGGTGCGAATGGAGTCGGCGGAGACCTGGTAGTCCTTGATCCCGGGCAGGTCCGGCGTCAGCACGCGCAGCCCGCACGATGCGATGGCCGCCGCGAACGAAATCAGGCGCGGCTCGTCCATGCCGAGGTGATGGACGCCGTGCAGAATGACCATTGCAGGTGCGTTCGGATGGCCGAGCGGCGTGTAAATCCGCGCCCTGATGGCGCCGTTCGAGGTTGGGAGGGTCAGGTCGCGCGAACTCACCCGCTCTGCTACAACGGAGCGAATCGCCGCCGGGACAGGGTGGTTCGCCACCAGGTCGAGCACGGCGACGGCTTCAAGATGCGTCCGAATGAAGGGCCATATGGCCGCTCCCAGGATAAGCACCAACATGAGCCCCAGCGCCGCCGCTGTTTTCGGCATGCGTGTGGCGATTTCGCAGTGCTGGCGAATCGTCCGCTTTGTGGTGGCTCCGGGCAACAGCAGGTTCCCTTCGGGAATGACAGAAAGAAAAGCAAGAGCAACTGTAGATTCCTACGGAATGACAGAAAGAAAAACAGGAGCAACAACGAACGCGCAGGACCAATGCACAGGTTGGCCTAGTGAATCCGGCTCAGGATAAGGCCGTACAGCACAAGCACCCCGACGGCCAGCACCGTGACCACCAGCAAGTAGGCTCCGATCCTGTCCAATCGCTTTTCGAGGTGGGCGACGCGCGCCTTGGCCGACTCGGCGGCGGCCCGCGCCGTCCGGGCCTCGACGGAAATCTGTGCGAGCTTCTCGGTCTGGTCGTTCAACTGTCCGCACAGCGCGGCATGCGACGCGGCCAACTGCGTCAGATCGCTGTGCAGGCTGTTGGCCATCGCTTCCAGGGCCTTGCGGTTGGCCTCTTCTCCGGCGTTCCTGGACTGGAAAAACTTGTCCGCCATCGGCACCAGCCGCGACACATGGGGAAGGAGTGCAGCGAGTTGCAGGATCGCTTTGGGCCACATGCGTCCATTGTAGAACTAACGCCGTACTACTCCGCGACCACCACCGCGGAGCGCGCAAACCGCCGCCTGCGGCGATGCTCAAGCACCAGCGCGGCAATCGTCGCCAGCAAAATGGCCGCCATGATTGCCTGCGACCACACGCAGTAGATGCACCACTTTTCGATGACGTAGGCTTCCAGATAGGTGAGGAAAGCGGCGAACGCGAAACCGATTTCCGCCGCCTGCAGCGTCAGCCACAGCCGGTTCGCCAGCGCCAGCA
>JALYTE010000123.1 GCA_030854435.1 Acidobacteriota bacterium
CACGAGGGTCGTGGCCGACTACATCGCGGGCATGACGGACAATTTCATCCTGCTGCAATATGCCGATGTGCGACGGCGCGTTCGATCTGGAACGGTGCCTCTGCGCGCGCGCTTCTGAGCGCAGAGTCTTTGACAGCGAAGGGTGCAGTTGTTAGCGTAGAAGGAGCGCCACGGAGTCCTTCCGTCGCCATTGCGTCCCCGTCGTCCAGCGGTTAGGACACCGCCCTTTCACGGCGGTAACACGGGTTCGAATCCCGTCGGGGACGCCAACAAACTAAAAGGCTTAGCGAATATCGAGCTAAAACCCGAGGGTTTGAAAGAGTTCGATAAGGAAAAGGATTGAATTCAGTCCCCATTCTCGTCAACCTTTCCACACATGATTTCCCGAGCGACCCGACTGTGAGCCGTCCGTTTTACGTTCGTGACCGCCTGCGTGTAAACCGAGGCCTCGTCCTCAAGCCGAATATGGGACGAACACCTGAAAGGCGGACCCGACCCTCTGAACGGCGGATTCGGGTGTCCACCGCCATGCAGGCTGCGAGTTCGGTGGCTGCGGCGGCAGTGGTAGCGTCGGCTTCCAAAACGGCACGCCAAGCTGGGAGATCGACAAACGTCCCCTTCAAGGCGTTCCGTTCGCGAACTTCTTTGGTTTGTATCACTATCATTTATATAACACTATTACCCATGAGCCCGTCGGACGGGACCTAAAAAATGGTACAGGACTATTCTGTCAGGTTCGCGGAAAATTTCAGATTAACGAAAACGAGGGACCCTTTTATGGTGATTTCATCTCCAACTCAACAACAACGCATTGCCGAACAATTATGTCGTCGCAAAAATCAATCAAACTATTTCTTCTGGGATTCATTCGGAGACCACGGTGGAGCGATGAACTGTCATGGATATTTAAATAACGTTGTAAATGTGTGTGCACTCAAATGACAAAGTCATCTTCAGCCAAACCCACCATTAGTGTCACTGTTATTGTTTTAAATTGCTTGCTCATTATTCTCTTGTTAATCCACGGATACAAAGAATATTTCGGCCAGAACGAACTTGCGATGCTCACTGGCCAACATTTTGGTGTGCGGGAATTCATTTCAGAGAATATGCAACAAATTTGCATCCAGTTTGGAATTGCTGTCATGCTGCTATTGGGCACTATTTTGGAAATGCGTAAACTTCGTTTAATAGCTGGTATCGTAAACCTAGCCATTCCTCTCTCGGGCTTTGTTTTGTTGCTTGTTCAGATTAGTGAGCACTGGAATCCCGAAACATCTGGCGAAACAGAGCAGCTTCTTTTTCTCCTTGCAGTTCCTTTAGGCGTGATGGTTCTAGTTTACGCAGCGATTTACTATCGCAGGCAAAGACCTGCCGAGTCTAAAAGCAAACCCACTCTCAGAGATAGCTAGCTGGATACTGCAAAACCGCTTCGGCTCCCTATGGCCGTTCAGCACCGCCGCCAGTTTGGCGACATCTCTTGCATCGTCATTCCGAGCGGTAAAAATATGTACCTTCCTGATGGACGTTGAACTCATACGCGAATCGTCCGCCGGGCCTGACGGGCCTGGACTGATGAAGGCATGACGTCAAAACGAATCTGGTCTTCAAACCCATGCCACTGAATCGAACCTGGCTCCGGCAAATGGCTGTCGTAGACGACCCTCATGAGATGTGGTTTCAAGGGTCTAGAGCTATGAGGCGTTTTGTTCAGTCTTGCGTCGTGCGTTTTGGTGGTGCCGGGTGGGATGCCATGAGGGTCACTTAACGCTCGGGGATTGTTACGGTGAGCGGGTCCTGGTGGAAGAAGTCGAGGGTGAGAGTCGCGGACTCGCGGGGGTGCCAGTTGGCTTCGGTGGCGCCGGGGAAGTGGAGGAGGACCATGCCCTCGGCGGTTTGGCCAGGGTCTACTTTGGTGTCGCGGGTAAGCGGCGTGGAGGCCAGCGCCTGGAGCGCCGGGAAAGCGGCGTAGATTTGCGCGAAGTCGCTTTTTTGCACGGCGCTGGATTCGAGGATGGAGTGGTCGGGGGCGGTGAGGATGGACGTTTCGTCTTTGATGAAAAGCGGCTGGCGGGTGGTGTCGGTGAGCTTTACCGTGAGCAGGACGTAGAGGTCGTTGTCGACGTGCGGCGTAGTGCCGATGACGTGGATGCTGCCCTTCATGGCTTTCAGTTCGGTGCGGGCGATGTAGGTTTGAACGCGGGTGACGGTCAGCTCAGGTTTTTTGTCGCGGTTGAAATGAAAGACGGCGACGGCGATGAGGACAAGGACTCCGCTGGCGATGAGGACGGAGGGGAGTTTGGAGCGGGTCTCGATGACGTTGAATGTTGGCATTGCGGATAAGGATAGCGCAGCGGGATTCCGGGTTTTGTGCGCGGCCTGGAAAAGATACAGGGGTCCTTCGCTGCACTCAGGATGACGGCGAGAAACAGACAAGAGCAAAAGCAACAGCAACAGCAACAGTAGGTTCCCTTCGGGAATGACAGAAAGAAAAGCAAAATCAAGAACGAGATGTGGCGATCCGTGGGATACGCTTCGGATGAGTGTGGCGAAACAAAAGAATCAGAGGCGGGGGCGGAGGGTGGCGAGGAAGGCGTCGATGGGGAGGGTGTTGATGAGGTCGGAGGGGGAGAGCCAGGCGCGGCGCAGTTGCACGATGCCGTGGTCGATGAGGTCGAGTTCGGCGGTGGAGTGAGCGTCGGTGTCGACGATGATCTTGCAGCCGAGTTCCTTGGCCTTGCGAAGGTTGATGTCGGAGAGGTCGGAGCGCGCTGGGGCGGCGTTGTGCTCCACGGCGATGCCGAGACGCGCGGCGATGGGGAGTAGTTTTTCAAGGTCGATTTTGTAGGGTTCGCGCTTGAGGACCTTACGACCGGTGGGGTGGCCGAGGATTTGCACGTAGGGGTTTTCAGCGGCACGTAGGACGCGGGCGGTCATCTCGTCCGCAGTCTGGTTGAAGCCGGAATGGACGCTGGCGATGACGATGTCGAGTTGCGCGAGGGTCGAATCTTCAAGGTCGAGCAGGCCGTCCATGAGGATGTCCACTTCGATGCCCGCGAGCACGCGGAAGGGGACGCGCGGCGGCTCGATGTTGGGTTCGTTGTCTTGCAGCCGCTGCTTGTGACGCGCCCACTGCGGGCCGCGCTGAGTGGAGAACTCTTCGGCAAGGTCGGCTGAGACTTTGCGAATGCGGGCGGCGTGCGCGAGAGTGCGGCGGTCATCCATGCCGTTGGTCATGGCGAGATTTTTGGAGTGGTCGGTGATGGCGATGTATTCGAGGCCGCGAGAGATAGCGGCTTCGGCCATTTCGCGGATGGAGTTGGCACCGTCGGATTCGGTGGTGTGCATGTGGAGGTCGCCACGAATGTCGGAGCGCGTGATGAGTTGCGGCAGCGTGTGCTTTGCGGCGGCTTCGAGTTCGCCGCAATTCTCGCGGAGTTCGGGTGGGATGTAGTCGAGGTCGAGGGCGTTGTAGATTTCCTGCTCGGTGGCGGCGGCGACGATGACGTTGTCTTCGAGGCGGAGGAGAGCGTACTCGGAGAGCGTGAGCCCGCGTTTGAGTGCGCGTTGGCGGAGCGCGACGTTGTGCATCTTGGAGCCGGTGAAGTATTGCAGCGCCGCGCCGTAGCTGGCGCGGGGGAGCAGGCGGACGTCGACCTGGAGGTTGTTGCGCAGGGTGAAGCTGACTTTGTTCTGGCCGCGCGCGATGAGCTTATCGATCAGGGGGAGCGTGGCGACGTGTTCGACGGCGGCGGCGACGACGTTGGCCTCGCAGGCCGGGCCGGTGACGAGCAGGTCGAGGTCGCCGACGCTCTCGCGGCCGCGGCGGAGCGAGCCGGCGGGCGTGATGGTGTCGATGCCGGGGAATTGGCGAATGAGTTCGGAGATGCGCTGGGCGTGCTCGCGCGCGACGTCGATGCGGAAGCGCGAAGAGTTGCGGCGATGGTCTTCGATGCCCTTGAGGAGTTTGTCGGTGAACTTCTGGCCCATGCGCGGGAGGTCGAGCAAGTCGCCGCGCTTGGCAGCGGCTTCGAGCGCGTCGATGTCGGCGATTTGGAGCGCGGAGAAAAGCATGGCGACAGTCTTTGGGCCCATGCCGGGGAGGCGGAGAAGTTCGAGCATGGTAGGACGATATTTTTTCAGGAGTTCGTCGCGCAAGGGCAGGGTGCCGGTGGCGACCAGATCGCGGATGTTGCCGGCCATGCCCTTGCCGATGCCGGGGATGGCAAGGAGGGCTTTGGGATCGGATTCGGGGGTGGCGAGGGTGGCGAGAGGCGTGGTTTGCTGCTCGACGGCTTCGGCGGCGCGGCGGTAGGAGCGGATGCGGAAGGGGTCGACGGCGTCGATTTCGAGTAGGGAGGCGGTCTCGTCGAGGAGGCGTGCGAGGGTGATGTTGTCCATAGACATTTATAGCGGTTTACGTGTTGGAATGAACTCGGCCACACCATCGAATCCCATATCCAAAAATGCGACCGCCGTTTTATTCGGAGTTTTATTCGAGCGGAAGGCGGCATTTGTAGAGCATGACCGCGACGAGAGTCTTACCGTCGAGGATTTTTCCGGATTGGATGAGGTGCATGACTTCGGAGAGTGGGGTCATGCGGACTTCGATGCGCTCGTCGTCTTCGGGCGTTGCGTTGCCGAGAACGAGGTTTTCGGCGAGCATGACGTTCATGGCTTCGGAGAGGAAGCCCGGGCTGGCAAAGTAACGGACGTGGCGCGACCACTTTTTGGCGCGGTAGCCAGTCTCTTCGATGAGTTCGCGTTTGGCTGCGGGAAGGAGTTTTTCGCCGGACTCGATGCGACCGGCGGGAAGCTCGAGGAGGAATTGGCCGGCGGCGTGGCGATATTGGCGGATGAGCAGGATGTCCGGGTCGGTGGCGCTGCGGGAGTGGTCGACGGCGAGGATGACGACCGAGCCGTTGTGGCGAATGACGTCGCGCTGCGCGGTGACGCCGCCGGGTTCCTGCACCTGGTCGGCAGTGACGGAGAAGATTTTGCCTTGGTAGACGGTTTTTGAAGAGAGGGTGCGGGCGTTGCCGCGTAGTTTTTTGCCGATGGCGGCGGATTTCTTTTTGATGGGCATCTTCCTCAAGCTTAAACCACGGTGCATAAAGAATTGACGGAGTTCGTTCGCGAATGGCAGAAGCAGGCAAGACCAGCAGCGCAATACGGGCATCCTACCCCTGCCCCCTCGTCACATTCAGGGTCAGGGTGACGGCGAAAAACAAGCAATAGCAACGGCAGAAGCAGATTCCCTGCGGGAATGACAGAAAGAAAAGCGCATCGGCTGGGGGGTGGGCGCATCCAAACAGGCTCGGGGTGAGAGACTGGCACGCATGGAGAATCAGCCGGAAGAGCAGTGTTATCCGATCACGGTGCTGCCCCATACCAGCGCGCTGTTTCGCGACTTCACAGACGCGCGCGCTGCGAAGGACCCTGCGGCGCTGCGGCGGTGGTATCCGACTGACCCGTTCTCGATGGAGTGGGCGAAGCGAGCGTCGGAGTTGGGCTCGGAGCATCGGGCGGCGTTGGCCGATGCTTTGAAAAATCAGGCTGAGAGTTTTGGCGCGGGCGAAGAGGCCTTGGCGAATATCGAAAAGCTGCGAAACGGCGCTGCGGCGGTGGTGACAGGGCAGCAGGTGGGGCTGTTTGGCGGGCCGCTGCTGACGTTGTTGAAGGCGGCGACGGCGATTCGGAAGGCGCAGGACGCGACGCGCGAAAGTGGGCGCGAGCATGTTCCGGTTTTCTGGTTGGCGAGTGAGGACCACGATCTGGCGGAGGTCGATCAGGTTTCGCTGTTGAGTAAGACGGAAGTCGAAACGATCACGCTAGAGCTTAAATCTCCTTCTAAGGGGCCGGTAGGAGTTGTTCAACTCGGCAGCGGTGGTGAAGGTCAGGAGACATTGCGCCTGGGTCTTGCCTGGGCGAGTGAACTGCTGGGCGGTGCGCCCATATGCGATTTGTTGCGCGAGTGTTATGCGCCCCGGGCGACGTTGGCGGAGGGTTTTGGCAGGCTGTTGACGCGGGTCTTCGCGGCGCAGGGGTTGATCGTGATGGACGCTGCTTCGCGCAGGTTTCATGCGCTAGGAGCGGCTGCGTTGCGATATGCGCTGGAGCACGCGGAGGAGTTGGAGGTGGCGCTGCTGGCGCGGTCGAAGGAGTTGGAAACGGCGGGATATCACGCGCAGGTGCTGGTGGTCGCGGGGCATTCGCTCCTGTTTTTGATCGACGCGGAGAGTGGTGCGCGGCTGGCTCTGCGGCGTGGATTGGATGGGGCTTGGAAGGCGGGTTCGCACAGCTTCACGACGGCTGAGTTGCTTGCGATTTTGGATGCGGAGCCGGAGCGGTTGAGTCCGAATGCGCTGCTGCGGCCGGTGTTTCAAGACTGCATTTTGCCCACGGCGGCGTATGTCGGTGGGCCGGCGGAGATCGCGTATTTTGCGCAGAGCGCAGTGGTGTATGAGCAGGCGTTGGGGCGCGTGACGCCGGTGCTGCCGCGGCTTTCGGCGACGCTGATAGAGCCCAGCGTTGCACATGTGATGGCGCGGTATGAGGTGCAGTTGCCGCAGATATTCGAGGCCAGGAATGCAGAGGGGTTGGCGCAACGGTTGGGGGCGCGTGTCATGCCGATCGAGAGCAAACGCAAACTCGCGGCCGTGGGCAACGCGATGGATGCGGAGCTGGCGGCGCTGACCGAATATCTGAATGCGATGAGTGCGGAGTTGGGGCGAGCCGCAGGGGTTTCGGCGAGCAAGATGCGGTATCAGATGGCCCGGCTACGGCGGCTGGCGGCGACGTTCGAGTTGCAGAAGGAAGCGTCGCTTCGCAGACATGCGGAGGTGCTGATGCTGAACCTTTTTCCCGATGGGCAACCGCAGGAGCGGGTGGTGGCGGGAGTGTGGTTCCTGGCGCGGTACGGGGAGGCGCTGCCGGAGTTACTGGTGGAACACGCAGGGCAGGAGTGTCCGGGGCATCGGGTGATCTATCTGTAGCGCGCTTGGCTTGGACGCGGGCTTGTGCAACACTCGCTTGCATGGGCGCATTTATCGCATCGACTTCGATTTTCGTTCTGGTCCTGATCTTTGGCGGGATCGCGTTGGTACACTTCCTGCCGGTATTCATTGCGGGCGCGCGGCATGTTAGCAACTTCTGGTGGATCGTGCTTATCAATGTGCTTTTTGGGTGGACGTTGATTGGATGGGTCGTGGCGTTAGTATGGGCTCTGAAGGACGATCCGAAGTGGACGGCGAGCTATATGCCACCGCCGAACTCGCGGTACTAAAATCTTCTTTGGGACGTTTGAGAAGGGGTTTGCGATGGGATTGAGCGACGAAGCGTATGACGTGATGTGCCCGGAGTGCGGCGGCATGTTGAAGGTGGATCCGGTGACGCGGTCGGTGATCGCGCATACGCCCGCGCCGCGCAAGCGGATGTTCGGCGACTTCGGCGAGGCTGCGCGGGCGCTCAAGGACGCGGACGCGCGCAGGGACTCGATTTTCGCGCAGTCGGTGAAGGCGGAGAAGAACAACGACGACG
>JALYTE010000158.1 GCA_030854435.1 Acidobacteriota bacterium
TCCATACACTCCGAAGCCTGGCAAGTGGCTGGAGGAGAGCGACCACAGCCACTGGCCGGCATGAAGCCACGCTACAAGCAAGACCGCGACAGCACGTAGCACTTGAAGGCCATCGATTTGACGGAGCTTCGAGGGCAGAGGAAGGGTCGTATGGAGTTCGTTTGCCAAAGAGAGTCCGCTCCCAATCGTTGGTGTCAGCCGGGCATTCACGATGCTATATCGCCGCGGCAATCCTGCCCAAAGCATCGATTTGGCCAGTCGCGTTGCTAAAATGTAATATCCTCCATGCGGATACCCTTTCCAGAGCGCGTCAATCTTACCCATGCGCTTATTTTCGCGACCGCACTGTGCGGGGTGCAAATCTTCGAGGGCACAAATCCGTTCTTCTCCGGGTGCGCTTTTTGCTTCATCATGGTGGCCGCCATCGGTTTCAACATTGCCGGAGGCATTATGTATCCCTCCGGCGCGTTCATCTTTTTCAACGCGCTCTTTACGATGGTCCTGCCGCTCGTCACCAAGGCCGTTTTGCGAGAGCCCGCGGACTCCAACCTGCGCGCTCCGATGCGCACAGTCGAGGTCTATCTGCTTGGCATGGTCGCGATGGTTGCCGCGGCGATCTTCAGCCGCCGTTTCCGCGCGCGCAAGTCGTGGATCGCGGACATGCTGCCGTTGGCCAGCCTGCGCGCCGCCTACGTCGGTTGTGCCGTGCTTTCGGTCCTCATCGGCCTGTATCTTGCGTTTTCTCCAGGAGGCGGCAACGGTACGATCAACTCTTTCCTGCTCCAGGCGGACCGCTTTCCGATCCTGACCTTCGTTTTGGGTGTCGTCTACACCATTCGGCGTACCGAGGGCCGCAGAAGCGTTACCGGGCCGCTGCTCTTGATGATCCTGTTCATCGCATTCGGTGCAATTCTCAGCTTTTCAAAAGAGCAGTTCCTGTCACCATTTTTTGCCTGGGCGGTCACCGCCGCATTGATGCGGTACCGGCTGAAATGGATCAACGTTTTCGCTTTCACCGGGGGGTTGTATTTTGTCGTCGTCTTCATGGTCCCGTACACCCAGTATGGCCGCGGCTTTGTCGATTTGCCGGTTTCCCGGATTCAGCTTTCGACTTACCTGCTCACCCACATGGACGAAGTCCGCGAAGGTTATGCCGAAACCAGGGCCACCCTCGGAAAGTATCACTACTACAATGAGCATCTCAGCCTGCTCGACCGCCTCGATGTCGTTTCGGGAGACGATGCGCTCATCGACGTCACGGATCGGGAAGGCACGTTCGGATATGCGCCGATGATCTTCGCGTTCGAGAACCTGGTTCCTCATGTGCTGTGGCGAGACAAGCCCGTTGAACTCTACGGCAATACTTATGCCCATGAGATCGGTATCCTACCCGATGAAGACAGTGGCACCGGCGTGTCCTTCAGCCCTTCGGCGGACGCTTACCACGAGGGCCGCATGGTGGGGGTTCTGGCCCTTGAGCCGGCGGTCTTGATGCTCATCTTCATCGTGCTCGATTCCGTCATCGGCGATGTCCGGCTCAATCCCGTGGGCCTGTTGACGACCATTCTGGTCAGTCGCGGCTCCAGTGAAGGATTGCTCAGCGGCAACATGATTCTCATCGGCCAGGCGCTGTTCACCAACGTGCTGGCGGTGTATGTCTGCGCCTATGCGCTGCCGGTCATCGGGGCCGTATTCAGCAAGCGGGTTTCTGGATTCTCCGGACTCTCCGACACACCTGCTTCCGCTTCACCATCATCCGTCTTACCTTCGGTCACTCCCCTATGAATCAACTTATTTTCGGCAACCTCGTCCATCGCCCCCTGCGCTCGATCATCAGCGCCTTCGCCGTCGCCATCGAGGTGGTCATGATCCTGTCGATCGCGGCCATCATGCTGGGCATGTTGAACGGCAGCCGCACCCAGACCACAGGTATCGGCATGGACATGATCGCGCATCCGGGCGCGGCTTCAGCGCTCATGAACACCGGCAGCGCCAATGCCAGCGTCAAGGTGGCGAACGTACTGCAAGCGTTGCCTCACGTCGCGATCGCCTCCGCGGTCAACATCAAGTTCACCGTCGGCGCGTCGCTTGAAAACATTTACGGCATCGACTACGCCAGCTTCAACGCTCTGCGCCCGTTCACGTTTCTCTCCGGCGGCCCTTTCAAAGGGCCTTACGAGGTCATCATCGACGACTTTCAAGCCGCCAGCGGCCCGCGCTACAAGGTCGGAGACACGATGAAGATACTCAACCGCGACTTCGCCGTCGCCGGCATCTTCGCGCACGGCAAAGGCTCGCGCAAGTTCATTCCCATCGACACCATGGACGAGATCGACGGCAATCCCGGCAAGGCCAGCGTCTTCTATCTCCGCACCCAGGACCCGCCCACTTACCAGGAAGAAGTCCGCAAGGAAATCCTCGCCACTCCGGGGCTCGAACAGTACAGCGTTCAGACCCTCGACGAGTTTCTGTCCACCCTCACGCCCGACCGTCTGCCCGCCTTCAACATCGGGTTGCGCGTCGTCATCGGACTCGCCATCGTCATCGGATTTTTGGTCATTTTCCAATCCATGTACACGGCCGTCATGGAGCGCACGCGCGAAATCGGCATCCTCAAATCGATGGGCGCTTCGCGCGTCAGCATCGTCTCGGTAGTGCTGCGCGAGACCGGGTTTCTAGCCATAGTCGGCATCGGCATCGGCATCGGCGCGACTTATATCCTGAGTTACGTATTGCATGCGAAGTATCCTACGCTCAGCTTCGCAGTGACCGGCGAATGGGTGCGCTACGCGATCGCTATCGCGTTGATTGGCGCGCTTTTCGGAGCGCTCTACCCTGCGCTCAAGGCGGCGCGCAAAGACCCCATCGACGCGCTCTCCTACGAATAGGTCGCAGACTCCCGGACCTTCGGCGCCGCGTCGTGCTCGCTGCTCTTTGTGAGTTGGTGGTAGACCGCCGGGGTCACGATGAGGCTGAGGACGACCGAGATCAGCAGGCCGCCGATGACGGCGATCGCCAGCGGCTGCAGCATCTGCGAGCCTGATCCCAGCGCGAAAGCCAGCGGCAACATGCCGCACATAGCGGCGGTGGCGGTCATGATGATGGGGCGAAGACGGCGCTGCGCCGCATTGATCATTGCGTCCACCGCGTTGGCGCCCTCCGCGCGGGCGCGCTCGTCCGCGTCGAGCAATAAAATGCCGTTCTTGGCCACGATGCCGATCACCATGATGAGGCCCATGAAGCTCGCGACGTTGAAGTTGGTGCGCGTAATCAACAAGGCGAAGACCACGCCCGCGATCGAGAGCACGGAACTGGTCAGGATCGCGATGGGCGCGGAAAAGTTGCGGAACTCTACGAGCAGGACACCGAAGACCAGAGCGAGCGCCAGCAGCAACACTTGTGCGAGTTCGCGAAACGACTTCTGCTGCTCCTGATATGTGCCGCCGTACTCGACGCGGACGCTGGACGGTAGGTGCAGCCTGGCGACCGCGGTCTTGACCTTCGCCATCGCGCCGCCCAAGTCCGAGCCTTCGAGGCGTCCGCTGACCAACACGACCTGCTCGAGGTTCTCGCGACGTATCTCATTCTGCGGTGGAAGCTCTTTGATTTCGGCCAGCGCGCCCAGCGTTGCGGTGTGCCCTGTGGCCGAGTTGAACACCGTATTCTGAATCGCGGCGAGCGATGCCCGATGATCGCCCGACATGCGAATGCGGACGGTGTACGGGCGGCCCTCGATGATGACGGGGTCGGTCGTGGGCAGACCGTCGAGCAGCGAAGTAGCAT
>JALYTE010000164.1 GCA_030854435.1 Acidobacteriota bacterium
GCATACGATCAAGGCAATTTATCCTGGAACGTTCGACCCGCTCACCAATGGCCATCTCGACCTGATTGCGCGTGGCGCGAAGATTGTCGACCACCTTGTGGTGGCGATTCTGCGCAACTCCGAAAAGGGCACGCCGCTGTTCACCGTGCCCGAGCGCGAGGAGATGATTCGCGAGGCCACGACGAAGTTCGGCAACGTGAGCGTGGCCACGTTCGACGGGCTGCTGGTGGATTTCGCGCAGGCGCAGGGTGCGAAGGCGGTGCTGCGTGGGATCCGCGCGATCTCGGATTACGAGTATGAGTTTCAGATGGCGATGATGAACCGCAAGCTGAATCCGGACATTGAGACGCTCTTCATGATGCCCGCCGAGCAGTACACGTATGTCAGTTCGCGCCTAGTCAAAGGCGTGTTTCAGTTGGGCGGAGACGTCGCGGCGCTGGTCCCTCCGTTGGTGATTGAGCGGTTGAAGGCCAAGCGGGCGGTCGCGAAATTATGACAGTCGATCATCCGACACTTCAGGCCCAGCTTGGCCGAATCGATATCTACGTTTTCGACCAAATTTTGCGCGGAAATATTGCCCCCGGAATGAAGGTGCTCGATGCCGGATGCGGCGGCGGGCGAAACCTCGTCTACCTGCTGCGCGAGGGGTATGAAGTCTTCGGATGCGACCAAAATCCGGGCGCGGTGGAGAGCGTGCGCGAGATGGCTGCGGCGCTCGCGCCGCGATTGCCGGCGCAGAACTTCGCGGTCGCGGCGGTCGAGCGAATGCCGTTTGCCGACGGCCTTGCGGATGTTGTGATCTGCAATGCGGTGCTGCATTTCGCGCAAGACGATGCGCACTTTCAGGCAATGGTCGCGGAGTTGTGGCGCGTGCTGCGGCCGGGCGGCATGCTTTTCTGCCGGCTGGGATCGACGATCGGGATGGCCTTCGAGCACCTGCGCGGCAATGTGTTTCGCGTGGGCGATGGGCAGGAATGGTTTCTCGTGAACGAAGCGATGTTGATGGCGATGACGCGGGCCATGGGTGGCGAATTGATCGATCCGCTCAAGACCACAGTGGTGCAGGCAAGCCGTTGCATGACGACGTGGGTGGTGCGGAAAACGGCGTCGCCACGGTCCTGATTGCAGACTCACTCCGACGGCGCGACGACCTCGCAGCCCGCAATTTCTTCCAGCACCCTGATCGACCCGCAGATGTCCTCTTCCCCATAACCCTTCGCGATCGCCTCGCGATACATCTCGGTCGCGAGCGCGGTCAGGGGCACTGGAATGTTCATCTCCGCCGCCGAATCCAGCATGAGATTCATGTCCTTCTCCAGCCACTTCACTGAAAAATTCGTCTCAAATTTCCGCGCGAACACCAGCGGCGCTTTGAGCGCGACCAGGCCCGATTTTGCCGCGCTGTTGTTGATGATGTCCAGCATCAACTGCGGCGGCATTCCGGCCTTGGTGCTCAGCACAAAGCTCTCGTTGAATGCCTGTAGCAGGCTGCCCAGCACCATGTTCTGCGACAGCTTGGCTTGCAAGCCCATTCCCGCACCGCCGCAGTAGTACAGCAGCTTGCCCATGGCCTCGAAGTAGGGCCGCACGCGCTCGAATACCGCTTCGTCGCCGCCGACCATGAAGGTCAACGAAGCGCTCTCCGCGCCGCCTTTGGATCCCGAACACGGCGCATCGAGAAAGTCGATGCCGCGCGCCGCCAGGTCCGCGGAAATCCTGCGACTCTCAGCCGGTGAAATCGTGCTGCAATCGACAATCGCCAACGCCCCAGCATGTCCCACCGCGAGCCCGTCCATGCCGAGAATCACCTCGGTCGACATCTTCGTATCGCCCACGCACAGGAACACGACCTCGCTGCGCCGCGCGACCTCGGCCGGCGATGCGCACGCGACCGCGCCCTGCTTCGCCAACTCTGCCGCCTTGCCCGCCGTGTGCGACCACAACGCCACATCGTGCCCGGCGCGCATCAGGTTCCGCGCCATCGGCCCACCCATGATTCCCAAACCTATGAACCCCAACTTGGCCACGTTCCGTTCCCCCTCTCGCTCTCCGAGATCGTTCTCCTCTATTCAAGATACTGCGATACTGTGTTTCACTTGGCATCTTGCATCATTGAATTTGCGATATTGTGCCGTTGCACTTGCTTTTCTTTCTGTCATTCCCATAGGGAATCCGTTTTTGCTTTTGTCTTTGTCCTTGATTTTGCCGTTGCTTGTTTCTCGTCGGCATGCTGGCCCTGAACGTCATGAGGGGATGGGGAAGGCCCCCGGTATTTCGCTGTTGCTATTGCTCTTAGCCCGCCAGCCAACAATTGCTCGACTCAGCATTTCCATTCGTTCTGTCTCCATCCTCCCCGTCGCTTGCCGTTTGGACCCAGACATGACTCCGTGCCGTGCAACATCTCCACCAGTTCCGTGTTCTAACCATACGGGAACGACACTCGTCGAGAGGCCATATCCAGGACTCGCGTCTACGGGGAGTCCACACGGAGGTTCAAATGCGCTTTCTTCGTTATCTAGCTCTTCTCTCCATCCTCTCTGTCTCGGCCGTCTACGCGCACTCCCAGATCGCGATTGGAATCGGCGTCGGAGGATACGGATACGGCCCTCCCGTCTGCGATTACGGTTACTACGGCTACGCTCCCTACGCCTGCGCGCCCTACGGCTACTACGGCCCATCATGGTATAGCGGCGGCTACTTCATAGGGGCTGGCCCCTGGTTCCGGCGCGGCTTCGGCTATGGCTACGGTCGTGGTTTCGGCTACGGCTTTCGCGGCGGTTACGGATTCCGCGGCGGCTACGGTCGCGGCTTCGGCGATCGGGACGGC
>JALYTE010000167.1 GCA_030854435.1 Acidobacteriota bacterium
ACCCTGCACAGGCTTCCTGCAACCTGTCACGTCCGCAACGACAACATTATGGTCCGCGCCGTAGAGCCAACCCACATCGCCCACCTGTCCGCCGGAGTCCGCATAAAAACTGGTCGCATCGAGCACCACTTCGCCCACCTCGCCCGCACGCAACTCACTCACGCCGACGCCGTCCTTGACCAGCGCAATCATCCGCGTCCCATCCACCCGCAGCGCCGAGTATCCCTCGAACTCCGTCTTCGCCAACTCCCGATAAACCGGCGCCGCCGACTTCTGAGACCCACCCTTCCACGAAGCGCGAGCGCGCTGTTGCTCTTCTTCTTTCGCACGTTCAAATCCAAGCTGGTCGAAACAAAATCCCGCGTCCCTAGCTGCGTCTTCAATGAAGTCTTGAGGCAGTCCGAACGTTTCGTAATACCGAAATGCTGCCCTACCCTGCAGGACATACTCCGGCATCTCAGGGGTTACTTTTACAAAATCGAGAAACCCATTTAGTTGGGACCTATAAACATCCTGACTCGAATCCTTTAATTCTTTTTGGAAGTGCTGGATGAAGTTCTCGATGGTGTCAGGTCCCGCCGATTTTAATTGCGGACCCTCGTCATCTATGAACTCTAAGAATCTAGTCACAGTGCTCCGATAAGACGCTCGCGAGAGCGAACTTTCGACCGAATTTAAATAGGCGTTAGCGAGGTTGTCATTCCGAAGAACTTCAGGTGGAACGGAACGAGATTCTTCAAAATATCTCTCGAGCTTTTCGGCCCCGAGTCCAAGGATTCTTCCGAATTGCCGTTCTTCCGAAAGAACAACTTGAGCCACATGATCAGCAGATAAGAGCAGCTCAGGATATGCGACCTGCATTTCGCCAACAACTGCCAGCACCATGTCATGCATGAACGGTTTCTCTCGACCCAAAAGCCTACCGTGCCAGATTGCTCGCCGCAAGATTTTACGCAGAGGATATTCACGGTAACCACTTCCTGGGATTAATCCATCTGCAATCAGAAAGGTTGCCGCACGGGCATGATCTGCAATGATACGCAGCGAGGCGGCGGTCTTTTCGTCGCTAAGAGCGAGGTCGGCGATGTGTTCTTCGGGAGGTAGGTCTACACCAACTCCAGTGAATTGTGCTGCGGCAGCGAGCAACGACGTAAAAAGGTCGCTCTCATAATTCGACAGCTTCCCCTGCAATACGCAAGCGACGCGCTCCAACCCCATCCCCGTGTCGATCGAAGGCTTGGGCAGCGGCGTCAACATGCCGTCACCCGTCTTTGGATCGATAACGCGGTCGAACTGCATAAAGACCAAATTCCAAATCTCCATATACCGCTGCTCGTCTTCCCCAAACGGCTTGTCCTCGCCGCTCTCGGACGCCGCCAAGCCGAGGTCGAAATAAATCTCCGAGCACGGCCCGCACGGCCCGGTGTCGCCCATGGCCCAGAAGTTGTCCTTCGCGCCCATCGCGACAATCCGCTCCGCGGGCACGCCGACCTCGCGCCAGAACGCGAACGCCTCATCATCGCGCGGCACCGCTGCATCGCCCTCGAAGATGGTCACGTACAAGCGGGCCGGATCGATCCCGAACCAGTCCGGCGAAGTCAGTAACTCCCACGCATACGCGATCGCCTCGCGCTTGAAGTAGTCGCCGAAAGAAAAGTTCCCCAGCATCTCAAAAAACGTATGGTGCCGCCGCGTGAAGCCGCCGTTTTCGAGGTCGTTGTGCTTGCCGCCCGCGCGCACGCATTTCTGCGCCGACACCGCGCGCGTGTAATCGCGCCGCTCCGCGCCCAGGAACACGTCCTTGAACTGGTTCATGCCCGCGTTGGTAAACAGCAGCGTCGGATCGTTGACCGGAACCAGCGACGCAGAATGCACGCGGCGATGCCCCTTGCCCTCAAAAAACCGCAAGAACTCTTCCCGAATCTGGCTGCCCGACAGGTTGCGCATAGACCGTCAGTTTATCAGCGCGAGCGACCCATCCCCGGCCGCCACGTGATCCCCTCAAACCGTAACTCCAGGTCTTTCGTTGCCCGCAGCTTGGCAAAGTCCTCGCGATGCCGCACCATTTCCATCGTGCTCACCAACGCGTCGAACGCGTCCTCGGAGTCCTCTGCTTTCTTCATCACCTCGCGCGGAATTGCCGCATACAACGCGTCATCCCTCCGCCGAGCCGCAAGATACGTTTTCCGCGCCGCCGCATTGCTCTTCGCCACCGGCCCCGTCATCAGCCGCGTGTATATCTCGATCAGCAACGGACTCGCTTTTCTTTCTGTCATCCCCGCAGGGGACCTGCTTTTCGCCACCCCCAGCGCCGCATCCTCAAACGGCCACGTCCTGAACCCCGCCTCGCGCAACCGCAACAAAAACGACATCGCCCGCAGGCTGCCCGTCCCCACGCTCCCCGACCCACCAATCTGAAACGGCGACTTCGGCGTGATGCCGCGCATCTTCGCGGCCCGCGCGGGATCGCCCCCCTCATGCGCCTGCGCCACCTTGTTCTCCCAATCCGTGGCACGCATCATGCGCCGATACCCATCTCCACAGAACTGTGCGGGCCGTTTATGCGGCTTGCCCCAGAAGCGCTCGTCTCTCGATTCAGGGGGCGCAAATTCTTCGCATGCGCGCGCCAGCCAGTGTTCGCCCTGCCCATCAGCCACATGCTTCCAAAAATCGAACACCGTCGCGCATCCATGCTCGGCCAGAAACCACGCCGGATAGCTGAAGCAGCAGTCGATGCCGACCACCATACGCGGCGTCTCCTCGGCAAGGCCGATCAGCCATTCCGCGACCTCCTCCCTCGTCCGCCCGGCTTCGAGCTTGACGCTCTCGCCTTCCGTCCAAACCCCCGCCCATATGTGCCGCCGCTGGCCCGCCGCATCGACGCGCCCCGACCAGTCGATCGCGACAATGCGGTCAACGCCCATCCTCAACCACCGTCCTCGACAACGTCCACTTCCTCGACCTCCGCGCCCCACCCGCGCAGCACTTTCCAGATCGCCTTCGAGCTGAAACCCGCCGCCATCAAGCGCCGCATCGCTTTCGCGACTTCCTTGTCGCCGACCGGCTTCTTCATGCGCTTGCGTTCAACGTATGCGCGGGCCAGCGCGACTTCGTCGACATCCTCATACGCCGTGCCGAGCGCTTCTTTCACCAGCGGCGCGCTGATGCCCTTCTGCATCAAGCCCTGCTGCACGCGCCGCTGTCCAAACTTTTCGTTGTCGCGCCGCAGGCGGGTGAAGTCGGCGGCGAAACGCTCGTCGCTCAGGTAGCCAAGCTCCTTGAGTTTCACCACAACCTGGTCCATGGCCTCGCGGCCTTCCTCACCGGGTTCTGCACGCTCCTGCATCCGGCGGCGCAGATCGCGCTCGCTCTTCATGCGCGAGGCCAGCGAACGCACCGCGAACTCCAGCAGACCCGCATACTCCAGCGGAGGCTTCGGCGACTTTGCCCGTCCAAACGCCATGCTACTTGTCCGTCTTGTGTGCGGCTCTCGGGTGTACGCGCGCTCCGGAAGCGTTTGCCGCTGGCTGTTTCCTGCTGGCTGTTTCCGGTCGCATCGGATTCTTCTCCGCGCCCACGCCCGCGTACTTGTTGGTGCCCGTCCAGCGGTCGCACCAGTCGTTGACCGTTTCGTACCAGAGCTGCGAGTTCTGCGGCTTCAGCACCCAGTGGCCTTCGTCGGGGAAGTAGAGCATCTTCGACGGCACGCCGAGGATTTGCAGCGCGGTGAAGAGTTGGAAGCCCTCGCTCACGTCGAGCCGGTAGTCGCGTTGCGAGTGAACGATGAGCGTTGGAGTGTGCGCGTTTTTGATGTACTCCATCGGCGAGTATTTGCGGAAGGGATCCTGCGCGGCCGACTTGTCGAAGTAGTCCCACGGATAGGCGGGCTTGGTCTGCTCGACAATCCCCTTAAACTTGTCATTCTGAGCCGAAGGCGAAGGACCTGCTTTTCTCCCCGCAGCCCCACCCTGCATCGGACGGAACTCCCACTCGTTGAACCAAAGCTCCTCGGTCGTCCCGAAGGCCGACTGCGCGTTGTACAAGCCGTCGTGCGTGACGATGCACTTGAAACGATCGGTGTGGGTGAGCACCCAGTTGGCCATGAAGCCGCCGTAGCTCGCACCCAGCGCGCACTCGCGGCTCTTGTCGATGAACGGAAACTTGGTCTCCGCGTAATCGAGGCCTTTCATCAGGTCGGTGAAGGCCCGGCCACCCCAGTCGCCCGAAACTTCGTCGACGAACTTCTGGCCGTAACCGGTTGAGCCGCGACGATTGATGCCGACGACCACATAGCCATCGGCGGCCATGAGTTCCCAGTTCCAGCGATAGCTCCAGGCGTCTCCCCAGGCGGTTTGCGGGCCGCCGTGCATCAGGAACTTTACGGGATATTTTTTGGCGGGATCGAAGTTCGGGGGCTTGACCAGAAAGCCTTCGACTTTCGTGCCCTCTGCACCTATGAACCAGAAAGGTTCTTGATCGCTAAGAGAAAGTTGTGAAATCAGTCCATCATTTACGTGCGTAAGTTCGCGGAACTTCTCCTCAGCAGTGAACATAAACGGGTGTTTTCCATATGCCTCCACGTACGCTCGGAAATCCGAACCATCTTCGAAGTAAACAATCTCCGTAGGTTGTCGGATGCTCATTCGGGTAGTGATAACC